>JBOHZI010000114.1:0-7007 GCA_050738295.1 Gammaproteobacteria bacterium | reverse complement strand
CGGAGGATTGACAATCGGCGAACGCGGATCCTGTGACAACTGCGCTGTAAATGCGCTGATAGCCGCAGTTGTACTCTCGGTGCCTGGCGCAACATAGTTTCCAGCCTGGTTCTTGATCTTCGCTACCGGCAGGTGGTTCTGCGTGGCATACGCCAGTTCCACGTAACCAATCGCTCCCGGAGACTGCTGCAAAAATCCGGTGACGCCCTCGCTACCCTTGCCGCCGACCCCAACTGGCCAGCTTACGCTGCCCCCGGCTCCCACCTTCGTCTTCCACTCAGGACTCACCGAACTTAGATAGGTCGTAAACGCGTTCGTGGTTCCGCTGGTTTCAGTGCGGTGCGCCACAATAATCGCCTGGTTGGGCAGCTTCACACCCGGATTATCCGCAGCAATCTTCTTGTCATCCCAATTCGAAATCTGCCCCAGGAAGATCCCTGCCAGCGAGTCCGCCGAGAGCTGCAGCGGCTGGCTGAAACCGGGAAGATTGTAGGTGATGCAAACCGGCCCGGCAGACTCTGGAAATTGAATCGTCGGCGCCATCGACGCAAGCTGCGCATCTTTCAGAGCAAAGTCCGATGCTCCAAAGTCCACTGTGCCCGATTTCACCTGCCGAATGCCGCCGCCCGAACCAATTGACTGATAATTAACCTGCACTTTGGGATGGCTCTGGGTGAACCCCTGCACCCAGCGCGTCATCACAGGATTAACAAAAGTGCTTCCTGCGCCCTGCAGAGCAATTGTGTTTGAGGAGGAGGACTTACATGCAGAGAGAGAGAGCGCCGCAGCAGCTAATAGAGAGGTTGCAACGATTAGTTTCATATGGCTTAACGCTACCAAGTAGGACGCATTCAAATGTTGCATTTAGTTAGCAATTCCATTAAAAGTTCGTGAACGTGAACGCATCGGTCTACAAGTCAATGGGCATTGCGCGAATAGTACACCGCAACCGAGTTCAGTCTTCGCGCAATGCGGCATGCAGAATTAACAGAACTTTCGCAAACCCCTGGTAAGGCTGCGCTACTCTGGAGACTCAATGGCTTATTTACGCGAGGAACGCTTGCTTGAGGCAGACAGTTTTCGTTCTTGAAGATGATGCGGACATTTCACGACTGATAGAGCTCCACTTGGAAGCCGCTGGCTTCTCGGTCCGCCCATACGCCACCGCAACGGGGCTGGTCTCCGATGCTGAACGGCATCCGCCGGCTATGTTTCTGCTGGACATCATGGTACCTGGAGAGAACGGGCTGGATGTCTGCAAACGTCTGCGCGCCAATGCCTCGCTCACCGCAGTTCCCGTCATCTTCTTGACTGCCCGCGCCGGGGAAAACGACTGTGTCACTGGCCTAAATGTCGGTGCGGATGACTACATCACCAAGCCGTTTTCCACGCGCGAGTTGTTGGCTAGGGTGAAGGCCGTACTGCGCCGGTTCGAGCGGCGATCCGCGCTCGATGCAGTGATTTCCTTTGATGATGTTGAGATTGACGCCAATTCAATGCAAGTAAGAGTAAGTGGCCGCCTGATATCGACTACCACAACGGAATTTCGGCTATTGGATTTCCTGGCGCGCCACCCGCGACGCGTCTTCAGCCGTGACCACCTTCTCGACGCAGTATGGGCCGATGCCCGTTTTGTAACCCCACGTTCTGTGGATGTATACGTCCGGCGCATCCGCGAAAAGATTGAGAAGGATCCCGAGGACCCACGTTATCTCGTCACCATGCGCGGCGCCGGATACAGATTCGAATTGCCAAAACCGGAAGGTTAACGTAGAGGCGGAAGTGACGCTTGCAACCTGGCGGATTTGCTTCCCGACGGAAGGTTCGCTCCACTTCAGATGATCGATGCAAGGTGAGGACTGCAATCGGCGTAGCGCTCTATTTTGAATGGACGAGCCAGACCTCGCCAGCCAGAAAACCTGCCGAGATACCAACAAGTGCTCCGGCTATTACGTCACTGACAAAATGCCAATCACCCACGATCAGCAGCGCTGCCGAAATGAGCAGCAGGGCGGACAACGGCAAGATGCTGCTTCGATAGAGCCGCATGAATACACCTGCGAAAGCACCGGCGAGGACCATGTGACCTGAGGGAAAGCTGCTATTGGAAGAGCCACTTAGAAAGTGGAAAGCATGTTGGGCTCCGCGCAAAACGACCGTAGGATTCGGTACCCCGAAAAGGATTTTCAGCGTGCTGTCGTTGATTGCATAAGCACAAATTGATGTCAGACACGCGAGCGCAGTCGCCTCGCGAAAAGGCGATAGATGTCCGCGCCTTATCCGGATAATAATCAATGTCAGCGCAACTGCAGCTTCGACGCCGATAAGAACGACGCCTGTAAATCCCGATGCCAGGGATTTAGCCGAACCCAAAACCCCGTAAACGCGACGGGCTATTGGAATGTCGAAGTACACGAATGCCACCGCCACCGCCAGCGTGCAAAGCAGCAGAGGCAGAAGCCACGTCCGGCCAGGAAAACGTGGAGTTTTTGCTTCCAGCGCGCTTCCGCCGGGCCGCCGAGAACCGCCGTCGCCTTGAAACAATAGAGCCCCTCCGGTGGCGCCCGCCTAACTAGTTGGTGCAATGCCCCGCTGCACAAAGCCGTGCAGGTCACGATAAGAGTCGACCAGTGTCCTTCATTCTAGAATCACTATCTTTAGTAGCGGAGCTACAGGGTAACGCATATGATCCACGGTGCTTGCTGTACAGCAAGCTCTTTTCGGATCCAAGTTCCAACAACGCCTGCCCAGACTGAATCTGCGAGTGCCCCCTTCTGCACTTACTGATCCGCCAGACTGAACGCCTTCAGTTGTTCGGTCGGTCGCCTGCGAGCACCGGACGACTATAAAACAGTGTATCGTGGGCCAGTTGCCGCATCGCTTTGTTTAGGAGCTTTGGGAATTCTGGCTGCCGGCCCGAAGCTGCGCATTATATGCTTCTCACATTCGATTTACGCTAGTGAGGTTCTGCTTTCCTGTGACATTGCCAAGCGCAACCACCCCCTTGTAACTCTGCTTGGAATCGTGCTGCTTGTTTTTATGTTTCCGGAGCGGGATGTACAGCCGTAGAGATCGACAAACGGATGCTAGCCGCAGTGCCCAGTGTGATGCGCATTCCGCCGAGTCCCTTTTCAACCTTCGCCTACAGGCCGACGCACTCATTAACCTGCGGGACTTTGTCAGAAGTTTCGATTTGATAATCAGGAGATTTTGCGCAGAGGTAAGCACAATGTGGAGCGGTTCCCCGTCAGGTATTCGTCACACTGAAGATTTTTGCCGGGATTGCGCTAAGTTCCGGCCACCACCTGGAAGGAAGTAGCTGGCCCTTTGACCTTTTTTGTGCATAAGAGCTGCCTCTATGCCGCGGGTATGCACAAAATGGACCTGCCGCAGGAATTTGGGGTTCGAGAATGCGTAGGCGATTTACCACTCCTCGCGAAAGTTCGTATCAACGATCAGCCAGCAAGATCCGCGTGCTCTTGAACCGCGAAGACTGGGATGTTGGCAAGTGCCTGATCTAGTCGTTGACGCTTGCTATTGCCGTCAGAGGAGGCATGCTCCACAAACTGCACTTTCTCAGCTCCGTTTCATCTGGAATAAATCGAGCATTAATCCTCCAGTAATGCGACCCTCCTACTCTCGTTGAGAGATCGTTCGCAATTGCGCCCACCGCTCCGGCCGGCGCGTCGCTACGGCTCAAAGGAACCTACAGATGCCGCTGCATCTCTGGAGACGCCAATGACCGACCGGGCACCTTTCCTCCTCCGCGCAGTTCATTTTCTGCTCTTCGCCCTGCTGCTTTGCAGCATCGTGTCGAGTGCTCACGCGCAGGCCGTGCGAAGCGCCATCGCCGGAACGGTGAGAGATCAGTCCGGCGCTGTCCTCAAGGGCGCGCAGGTCTCCATCGCCTCCGCAGACGTCAATGTTGCCACTGATGAGCAGGGCCGGTACTTCATCAACGGCCTCGCACCGGGAACCTATGACATCACTATCAGCTATGTCGGCCTGGCCACGTCCACCAAGTCCGTAACGGTCACCGCTGCGCAGACCCTCAAAGTGAATGCAATACTCATAGTTGTTGGCGCCAGGCAGTCGGTTGTGGTCACCGCGACCCGTGCCTATGGCGAGGCTGAGGCTATCAACGAGGAGCGCGCCGCCGACAATCTCCTCCAGGTTCTTCCCGTCGAGGTCATCACCAGCCTGCCCAATGCCAACCTCGCCGACGCGATCGGTCGCCTGCCCAGCGTGACGCTGGAGCGGGATGAGGGTGAAGGCAAGTACGTGCAGGTGCGCGGTACCGAGCCACGCCTCACCAACACCACGGTCGACGGCGTGAATCTTCCTTCGGAGGAGCCCGGCGTGCGTCAGATTAAATTCGACGCCATACCCTCCAGCCTCGTCGAATCGGTCCAGGTCAGCAAGACGCTCCAGGCCAACATGGAAGGGGATGGCATTGGCGGCTCGGTGAATCTCGTCACCAAGACCGCGACCGATCGGCCGATCCTGGATTTCACCGTCCTCGGCGGCTACACGCCTATCATCCACGGCCGCGGCAACACTTCCGAAACCGGCACCTTCGGCAAGCGATTCGGCGCCGGCAAAAAGTTCGGCTTCATTATCGGTGGCTCGTACGACTGGGAAGGGCGCGGCATCGACGACTTCGAGCCGGTGCCCGACCAAAATAACGGTTCCACGTGGTTCGATGGCGCAAGCCTCCGGGAGTACCAGTACTTCCGGCCGCGGTACGGTGTTGCCGGAAGTCTCGACTACCGCATCCGGGAGGGCTCCGACGTTTACGCCCGCTATCTCTACTCCGACTTCAAGAACTACGGCGACCGCTGGGCCTACCAGATTCAGGACAACACGCCGGGAGCTTCGCTGCTCGCCCCCGACAACCAGGGCGGCTCTCCTTCCTATGGAGCTGAACTCCGCAACCCCGACATCCAGGTCGGCAGCATCATTCTCGGAGGCAACCACCTTCTCAACACCACCTGGTACACGTGGGAGGCCAATATCGGTCGGTCTTCCTATGGCGGCTCGCCGTCTTCAGACGCACGCTTCAACTCGACGCTTCCGTCGAGCAACTGCGAATTCAATCCGGGCGCGACAAAGGACAAGTACCTTCCGCAATTTAACCGGGCCTGCTTTACCGAGATACAGGATCCGGCCAACTTCACCCTCAGCAATATCACCCGCGACCTGGGTGGAGCTGTGCAGTTGAACCTCGGCATCGGCGGATCGGGCGCTAAACTCTACCACATCGGCACCCGGTCGGCGACTTTCGAGTACGGCGGAAATTTCCGGAACGAACACAAGTATGCTGACACCTATGTGCTGTCGCTTTCGCCGAACGGCACGGTGGGAATGTCGCAGTTCCCCAACCGCATGATCAACCACAATTACTACAACGGAGGCGCTTACCAGCTCGGCTACAACGTCTCTCTCGAAGACGTTCTCTCCTATTCGAACAGCCATCCCACGTCCTTCACGCGCAGCAGCACCCAGGGGCAGGATTCCTCGCAGTTCGGTTTGGTTGAGCAGGTCAGCGCCGGCTACGCGATGAACACCATCGATTTCGGCCACGGCATGCGATTCATCGCCGGCCTGCGCGTGGAGCATACGTTCGATGGCGTGCACAACCTCGCGTTCGGCGACAGCGATAGCATCGCCCCCAATGCATTCTCCGGTTCCTACTACACCCTGCTGCCCAGCGCCTCGCTACGCTTCAATGCGGGCCACGACAGCTATATTCGACTGATCTATGCACGCGGTCTCTCTCGCCCTGATCCGCAGGATATCGCCCAACCCCTGAGCTGGACGGTCAGCGGCAACGGCGCCAACCGTTATTCCGTGAGCTTCGGCAACGCCGGCCTGAAGGCGGAAACCGGCGATGATATCGACGTTCTCTATGATCACTATTTCAAAAGCTTCGGTGTCGTCTCGGCAGGCTACTTCTACAAGAACCTGCAGAATCCGATCGTGGTCAGCAGCTATCAGCTCGTCAATTATCTGCCGCCGGGCGCGCCCTCTCCGGATCGCGGAAACTACCTGGCTACCCAGCCGGTGAACGCCGGCAGCGCATGGCTTAGCGGGTTCGAGACCTCTTACCTGCAGCACTTCACGAATCTGCCCGGCTTTCTTGGCGGACTGGGAATGTCGGCCAACTATAGCTACATCGGGTCCAGCACGAACGGCATTCCGGGGCGTTCCGATCATCCACGGCTGTTGCGCAATTCGCCCAACATGTTCAACATCAGCCCCACCTATGATAAGGGTCGCTACTCGCTGCGCATGGGTGTCTCATATAACCAGGCCAGCATCTACGGCTACCAATACCAGGACGGCATGCCGGGCGGCGTGAAAGGCCCGTTGAGCGATATCTACTTCTACTCGCACACCCAGGTCGATGCGCAGGGCAGCGTGGGTCTTCGTCACGGCCTCAGCCTCATCGTCTCCGGCCTCAACCTGAATAACGAAGTCTTCGGCTTCTATCAGGGCAGCGATCAATACATGATTCAACGCGAGTACTACCAGCCCACCGTATCGTTCGGTCTGCACTGGTCCCGCTCGCCCGAAGAAAAGTAGAGTTCGCCGATCTCCCGCGGCTATCACAACGCATACGATCCCTGTGCTCTCACAAGCCAGACTGACCCCAGGTATGGTCCTTATGAGTACTTGGAGCAAAATGGGTTCGACACTGCAGAGATTAACTTTGAAGATATTCGCCGGCACCACTTCCATCTGGTCGATGAAGATGAAAATGTGCGCGAGAGGTATACCTTGCTGACGGGTGCTCCATATCCATCGTAGCCAAAGAACTGTTATCCTATTCTCGGCGATGGGACAGTGCCCGAAAGCGGCTTGCGTTGCTTAACTACTGCAAGAAAGACGTAGTGCGCGTCTTTAAGCTTCTCTTAATTTGGGCCGCTTATCATGATCTCCTGAAGGGACAATTTAGAGAGAGCCTTCTGACCGATATTTGGTCTGAGGCGTTGTAGGTCTAGCGA
>JBOHZI010000113.1:0-7035 GCA_050738295.1 Gammaproteobacteria bacterium | reverse complement strand
AATGTGGTGTGTCAAATAAATCAGCGTGGCGGCGGCAATAATCGCGAGATAGAATGCGACGCTGACCGACAAGCCGGGTACGCCTGCGCCGTGACCACGCATCATGTGCAATACCAGCAGGCAGTACACGTACGTTGACAGGAAGATCCCCAATCCGAACTGCAGCGCCTTGTCGTGCATGAAGCTGCGAATAAGCCGGTGCCCGAACTGACTTGTTGCCAGCGTAAGCACGACCACTACGGCGGCAAAGACCAGGCTGGCGATGGCAATCATGGTCTGGGCGATAGCGGTCACGATTTGACTCGCGCCGGAGGGGGTACCCGCGTAAATCGCCCCGTAGTGCTTGAGATAGGCTACCCAGCTCTCGCCGTTGAGTGCAACGGTGATCAGATACAGGCCGATGCTGGCAACCAGCATCAGGCCGGGCAGCACCCAGAAATTTCGCGGGAGCAGATCAATCAGCTTGAGAAATTGAGCGCGCATGGTTTCCTGTATAGCACAGTTCGCAGCAGTGGATGGGCCCTTACTGGCGGTTGCTGCGCCGGCGAAAGAGGGTACCGACGAGCGTAATCGCGATCCAAGCGGCCTGCATGATGGTGGCGGCAAGGTTGAAGTGATGCGCGAGCGAAACCAGTATCAGGGCCGAGCCCAGGATGTTCAGCCCCAGATAGGCGGGGTCGCTTTCGCGCATACGCTCCGAGACGAGGGTGAAGAATGCGCCTAGCACCAGAATGACGCCGATAACGCCGAGCACTTCATAAATCATGGCCGCGACGATCTTTTAAGCGCAAGGCGTGCCAGTCCATAGATACTGATGGCGAACCAGGCCGCCTCGATCAGCGTGGCGGAAAGGTTGAAGCGATGCGCGAGCGAGACCAGGATGCCCGCCGATCCCACCAGATTGAGCAGCAGAAAAGCAACGTCGCCGCGTCTCAGCTTTCCAAGTTGCAGCAGCAGATAAGCGGAGAGCACCGCCAGTGCACCTGCAATTCCTATGCCATCAGCAATCGTCAATCTGTAAATTCCAGTTCGTCTTTTTCGGAGAGACGAATTGTTTCAAGGCGTAGTAACCTTGAAACAATTCGTTAAGGCGCGGTTTCCTCGGCGGCACGGATTACCGATTCTTCGCCGCGTGACCCCAGCGAACGCACAAAGACGTTGGTTGCTTCTGCAGCCGCGCTTTTCTGTGCGGTCAAAACGGCCAGCACGAGTATGACGATACTGAAGCCGATAAGTATCCACATGCCGGTGAAAAAGCCGTAGGCGCCAGTGCCTCCCATTTTGCCACCCGGTCCGAAGTAGCTGATAAGCCACATGCCGACGAAGTAGGGAATCAGCCACCAGGCATGTTCCCAGTCCAGTTTGTGCGGGGCGCCGTTGCTGCTCAGCATGCACTTGATGATGTACCAGCCGAGATAGGCCACCACATAGATGGCGACGAAGATGAACAGGATTCTGACTGTGTCGTAGCCTGTCCAGTAGATGATCCAGTTCGCGGAAATGAAGGCGATGGCCGAAATGACACGCCAGCCCCGCAGACGGAAAGGCCGTTCGGCGTTCGGCATGGTGCCTCGCAGGCTGACCAGAATCACCGGGCCGATACCGTAGGAGAGCACCGTAATCAGCGAGACGGCGGTTACCAGCTTTTGCCAGGACGGGAAGGGGAAGAAAAAGATGATGCCGACCAGATAGGCCAGGATCAGCCCGACCCAGGGTACGCCCTGACGATTGAGCTTGATGAGCGATTTCGGGGCGTTGCCCATTTCGCCGGCGGCCATGGTGATACGCGGACTGGCCGTGGCATAAATGAAGGCCGTGCCGAGCGGAGAGACGATGGCATCGATATAAAGAATCACCGCCCACCAGCCGGCGCCGACGGCTAGCGCGATAGCGGCGAGCGGGCCGAACATGCCGCTGAAGTGCAGATGCGTCCAGCCAGCGGCCATGTCGGTGGGTTTCAGCGCGACGATAAACGCCACCTGGAGTCCAACGTAAATCAGCGCGCCGATTACGACCGATCCGATCAGGGCGATCGGGATGTAGCGTCCCGGGTTGCGCGTCTCGCCGGCCAACGCGATGGCTTGCTGAAAGCCGAGATAGCTGAAGATGATGCCGGCCGTCGAGACAGCCGTGAAGATGCCGGAGACGGGCACACTGGAAACGTGCGCTGAGAGGTTGCCCGGATGGAAGGAGTAGACGAGCAGGATGACGATGGTCGCGATAGGGATGGCGAGCTTCCACCAGGTGGCCGTGCTGTTGATCGCCATCACCCAGCGGATGGCGAGGAAATTGAGTGCGATCACGACGCCGAGCAGGATGATGGCGGCGACAAAGCCCCACGCCGTCAGCAAGCCCGTACCGGCATGAATCAGGCCAGGGAGGTAGCTGTTGGTATAGGTGAGTACCGCGATCACTTCCACCGGTGGCACCGAGGCGAAGGCGAGGAACAAGATCCAGCTCCAGATTTTGCCCACAAGATTGCCGTGACTCACATGTGCCATGTGCACCAGTGCCCCCGAGTTGGGGAACATGGTGGAGAGTTCGGCGAAGACGAAGGCGAGGAACAGGATGGCTACGGCGCCCACAATCCATGAAAAGATGGAAAGCGGTCCCGCTTCCAGCGCCGCATGCAGCGCGCCGAATAGCCAGCCCGAGCCGATGATGCTGCCGAGACTGGCGTAAAGAAGGCCGATGACACCGGCGTCGCGGCGCAGCTTGGTTGGTCCTGCCATGGATGAACCCCTTGGTTTGTGAATAATACCCGGCATGGGCCGGCTGGTGCACTTTGTTACTTTTTACAAATAAAATCAACGGGGCAAAAAGACGGTTCGTAAAGTTCCCTTATAATTCACGCAGTTACGTTAACGTGGTTTCGCATGAATCAGAACGCCAAAGACCCGACAGGGCTGCACGAAGCCCTCGCGCGCTTCCATGAACTGTGGAATCGGGCGCGGACAGAGGAGCCGTGGGAGGCGGATGCTATGACGTTGGCCACAATCTCGGTCGAGGGCCGGTCGCGTGCGCGCACGGTATTACTCAAACACGCCGACGAATCGGGTTTCGTGTTCTATACCAACTACGAAAGTCGCAAGGGCGATGATCTGGCAGCCAACCCGCAGGCGGCGTTGTGCTTTTTCTGGCGCACGCTACGGCGCCAGATCATGGTGGAGGGGCAAGTGCAGCGGCTGAATGCGGACGCATCCGATGTCTATTTCGCTACACGCAATCGCCGAGCTCAACTGGGTGCCTGGGCCTCTGCTCAGTCGCGCTCGCTGGCTTCTCGCGCCGAACTGGAAGCGCGATTAAGCGAGCTGGAATCGAAGTATGCCGGCCACAATGTGCCCCGTCCGCCACATTGGGGCGGCTATTGTCTGATGCCCGATCTGATCGAGTTCTGGGCGCCCGGCGAAGGCCGCTTGAACGAACGCGAGCGCTATTTTTTCGACCCCGCTTCAGAGAACTGGCGTCATGAGCTACTGAATCCCTGATATCAGGGGTTCGGGACTGGAAGCTGCACTCGTATAATTGCCCGATGCGTGCGCCGTGCGGGCGTACATGATTCGCCAGCTTCCCAACGAGGGTTGAGCCGTGCCAGAGCAGTTCCCGGAACGGTCATTCGCCTCCCGCACCTGGGTCAGTCGCTGGGATCTGGTGCTGCTACCGCTGGTGATCGGCGTTTTCTTTCTGTTGGCGTGGGCAGGCAGCCAGACGCCGTCCGCGGTACATGTAGGCGCGCAGTCGACGATTTCGCTCAACCCGGCGCTGCTGCCACTCTATGCCTTGAAATCTACACTGCGCATGTTGGCGGCGCTGGCGTTTTCGATCGTGTTCACGTTGGTCGTTGGCACTTGGGCGGCGAAGAGTCGTCGCGCGGAAAAGGTGATCATTCCGTTGCTGGATATCGGTCAGTCGGTGCCGATCCTGGGCTTTCTTTCCTTCGCACTGTTGTGGACGCTGAAGCTCGTTCACAACGTGATGGTCGGTGCCGAGCTGGCCGCCATTTTTGCGATCTTTACCTCCCAGGTCTGGAACATGGCTTTCAGCTACTACCATTCGCTGAAGACGCTGCCCAAGGAACTCAGCCAGGCGGCGAGCGTGTTCCAGCTCTCGCGTTGGCAACGATTCATACGCCTGGAATTACCGCACGCCATGCCGCAACTGGTGTGGAACACGATGATGTCGGTATCCGGCGGTTGGTTTTTTGTTGTGGCGTCGGAGGCGATCACCGTCTCGGGGCATCGGATTTTGCTGCCAGGCATCGGTTCCTACATCGGGGTAGCGATTAGCGACCGTGATCTCGGCGCCATCGGCTGGGCGATCTTTGCCATGTTCATCGTCATCATGCTTTACGACCAGTTGGCGTTTCGTCCGCTGGTCGCCTGGGCCGAGAAGTTCAAGATGCATCCGACGGATGGCGAGGAGCCGCAGTCGTGGATGCTCGACTTGTTGCGCCGCAGTGCTTTCGTGAAGGCCGTGAGCGGTGAGGTTCGGGATGGGCTGACTCGGTTGCGGCGTCGCCGGCCGCCACGCAGTTTGCGTCCACCGCGCGAACGAGCCCGCATCGTCAGGGCGTCGCCACGGATCAGTGAGACGACCTGGAACGTCACGCTTGCCGGGGTCGCCGTGGTAACCGTTGCCCTGCTGGCGCGCTACATTCTCGGCGGGGTAGGCGCGGGTGAAGTCGGGCATGTATTTTTGATCGGGCTCTATTCGCTCACCCGCGTCGTGGTGCTGGTGCTGTTGGCGAGTCTGGTGTGGGTGCCGATCGGCGTTCAGATTGGTTTGCGTCCGAAATGGACGCGTCGCGCACAACCGATCGTGCTGTTCCTGTCAGCGTTTCCGGCGAACCTGTTGTTCCCGATCTTCGTTTACGCCATTATTGCCTGGAAACTCGATCCACAGATATGGCTGAGCCCGCTGATGGTGCTCGGCGCGCAGTGGTACATCCTGTTCAACGTGATTGCGGGTGCGCAGCAGATCCCGGGCGACCTGATCGAAGTGTCGAACAATCTCGGACTGCGTGGCTGGCGTCGCTGGAAGCGGTTGTATCTGCCGGCCATCATGCCGGCTTACGTGACCGGCGGCCTGACGGCGGCGGGCGCGGCCTGGAATGCGAGTATCGTGGCCGAGTTCGTCACCTGGGGCAGCCATACCGTCAAGGCCAGTGGCCTCGGTTCCTATATTGCCGTGCAGACGGCCAGCGGCGACCAGCCACGGCTTGTGCTCGGTATCGCGGTTATGATCATTTATGTTCTGCTCATGAACCGCCTGTTGTGGACGCGCCTGTACCGGCTCGCCGAAGAACGCTACGCGGAGACCTGATATGACCGACAGAAGCGCACTGATTGAACTGCGCGATGTGCGCAAGCAGTTCACCGGACCCGAGCGTCAGCCGATAGTCGTGCTTGACGGCGTGAAATTCGCCTTGCGCGAGCATGAAATTGTGGCGCTGCTCGGAAAATCCGGTTCCGGCAAGTCCACCATCCTGCGCATCATCGCGGGACTCACGCCGCCTACCTCCGGTGAAGTCCTCTATCGTGGAAAACCCATCCAGGGCAGCGAGTCGGGCATCAGCATGGTGTTCCAGAGCTTTGCTCTGTTCCCCTGGCTGAACGTGCTGGAGAATGTGCAACTCGGTCCCGAGGCGCAAGGTCTGAATGCCGCGGAGCAACGTCGGCGAACGCTGGAAGTCATCGATCTGATCGGCCTCGACGGTTTCGAATCGGCCTATCCCAAGGAGCTTTCTGGTGGCATGCGCCAGCGTGTCGGCTTTGCACGCGCGTTGGTGGTGGAACCGGATGTGTTACTGATGGACGAGCCGTTTTCCGCACTTGACGTGCCGACTTCAGAAACCTTGCGCGACGACTTGCTTGATCTGTGGCACGAACGCAAGATCCCGACGCGCGCGATTCTCATGGTTTCGCACAGCATCGAGGAAGCGTTGCTGATGGCCGATCGGTTGTTGATTCTCGATGGCGATCCGGCTTCGATTCAGTCGGAGCTGCCTATCCGCCTCACCCATCCGCGCGATCGCAATTCGGATACGTTCCGCGCCCTGGTCGATCGCGTGTACGCGCTCATGACGCGCACCGCCGCTCCCTTTGTTGGCGCACTGGCAGCGCTCGGCATCGGTCATCGTCTGCCGAGTGCAAATGTGCAGCAGATGCTGGGTGTGCTTGACGAGGTCGACGAAGAGTCCACCAGCGGTCGTCTCGAACTGGCGGAACTGGCTGATGAGCTCGAAATGGAAGTCGATGAAATCTTTCCGCTGGTCGAAGCACTCGACCTGCTCGGGTTCGCGGGGGTCGATAACGGCGCCTTGTATCTGACGCCTTCGGGCACGGCATTTCTCGAGGCCGATATCCTGGAGCGCAAGGTTATTTTCGGGCGCGCATTGCTGGAACGCGTGGCGCTTGCCCGCCACATTACCGGCGCCATTGAGGCGGAGTCCGATCATCGCGTGGACGAAGAAGTCTTCCTCACCGAACTGAACCAGTTCTTCACCGACGAAGAAGCGGAACGCGTGCTCGAAGTTGTAGTGGCCTGGGGCCGTTATGCTGAACTCTTTGCCTACGACTACGATAGTGGCGTATTCAGCCTCGAAAACCCGACTGCCGAAGAAACCACCGATTGATTTCCAAGCGAAATCAGTTTGCCTTGGCCTTCAGCGGGAGTTCTTTTCGTTTGCTAAACTAGCTTCGGCTTTTGAGGGACAAGGCACAATGGAAAAGACTTGGCAGGATTTGGGGCTCTGGTTGCTGGGGCTGCTGGTGATGGTGCTGGGCATTGCCTTCCCGGTTTCGCTGTTCCACACGGAAGGTACTGATTCGATGTTCGGCAACATCGTTTATGTGCTGGCCGGGGTGTTGCTTTTCCTCGCCGGGCTCGGCATTACCTTCTATCGCACCTGGATGGCCGAGCACGCCGCCAAGCGCGCCTGATTTCTCCGCTCCGTCATTCCCGCGAAAGCGGGAATCTAGTAAGACTTTGTATCCCGACTTCGTCGGGATGCCTTATTTTGACTGGATTCCCGCC
>JBOHZI010000112.1:0-7063 GCA_050738295.1 Gammaproteobacteria bacterium | reverse complement strand
CGGTGACCTCGACCAAGCCTTGCAAAACCGCGTCGATCGCATCCGGCACCGTCACCTTTAAACGCTGATCCGCCATCATCCGGCCCTTTCAATACGGCCCGAAGTGGGCCCACTGTGTCCAGCATCGCATACCCCGGAACCCGCGTCAATACTCACTCCACCCCCTTTCCGTTTGCGTTGTTTTAATATGGACAAGCCCATATAGAGCGATGCGCCGCCGGCAACCCTCCCCGCAAGCGGGGTCCCCTCCGGCGCCGCCTCATCGCAAGCCTTAATCAAACGCTCGATCCGGCAGCGCTCACGGTAGGCCTCACGCCACGCCCGAGCGGATGCGAAGGTAAGCCACAGGTAGCCCAACTCATGGGCCTTAAACGGCTTGCCCTCTGGACTCCAAAGCGTATCCCCGGCGATCCTGAAGCCCTCCCATGCCTTGCCCGGCAACTCGCCGCCACGGATGAGCCGCAGCAGCTTGAACGCCGAGTAGGGCACACGCGAGCGGCCCGACTCCCAACGCCTCACGGTGCGGGGCGCTACATGCAGCAGCCGCGCTGTCCGGTCAATGTCCAGGCCGCAGCAAAAGCGCAGCTCCCGGAACGCTTCGGCGTCGATACGCCAGCGCGACGGCTTCATGGCTGCGAAAGGCGGATTGGCAAGGGGACGAGCCATTGCCACGTCACCCGGTCGAAGCGGCAGCCAGCAAGGCGGCCAGCGCGGCACAGACGGTCAACGTAAGGCCGAGTGAGTCCCAGCCGTCGGGCAACGCTGCGGGCAGTGATAACGCCTCGATCATCGCGCGTGCTCATGACCCGTCAGACTCCGGTGTAAGCCTGAAAAACCGCGTTTCAAGCTCTTCCAGAAAGGCATGGTCAGGCTCCGGGGCCAGTAGCGCGTTCCACAACCCCCGGTAGCGGGAAATCGCCGCAGACACCCATTGTGCTTCACGAGTAGTCAAAACGACGACGTGACGCCGGGCCAGCGTTGAGTTATCCACCGCGCCGCCGCCTCTGGCCTGTAGGGCGGCCGTCGGCGTCGCCGTGGATAACTCGCAGCCGTCGGGGCAGTGTTCAGAATTTTCGAATGAAACTTCGGTATCATGTTGATTCATGGTGCCTTCCCTGATCTAGTATTTCGTATAATGTATATTATGTTAAATAACATAGGGCGATCAGCATTCCTCGCTTCTGATTGATGCCCCCATCCTTCCTGACACGGGAGCACGTGCGATCAGCGATAGCCGTGGCGGCGCTTCTGTCGCGCCAGCGTCGTCAGTTGCTTCTTCAGCCCTTTATCGTCCCGGTCGTCTGAATGTATAGCAGTACAACGAACGGGACATGCCAATCAGTCCACAGGCCGTCGTCATGTGCGTGATGCTGCACGCCAGACCTGCGGACCTGCCATTTTCGGCCGCGATATCCTTCAGCACAGCACCGTCCAGCAGCGATTCGGCCAGCAATCGCTTCCGCTTGTCGTTCTCCGCTTCAAGCGCCTTCAGCGCTGCACACCCGACACCGTCATGCCGCCAAATTTGCCTTCTCGTTTTAGCACGTCGGCTCGCTGATTCCGTACTTACGGCACCGCTCCCGCAACCTTCAATCCCGCATCGGAGGCGTTCATCTCTTCTGCTATGGCGCCACCCTTTTGGCATCATTTGATGCATTCCGCATGCGAAACATCTGATAAGCTTCAAATTAATGCGCATGCCATAATGAGAAACTGTTCCGTTCGTGCGATGTGATGCACGCCTGTATTGGCGAAATAGCGTCCCACGATACGCGTGAGCCAGTCCACGGAACAAACTTGACGAACCATTTAAATGGCATATCGCCCACATTGAAGGCGCATCCAGATTGTCAATCACGCAACGGCACCCAAAATTGAAGAGAACGATTCAAATCGGCGCCAATGAAATAGTCTGCCAGGCCGGGCAAATACTCGGTTTTACGCCGCTCACACAAAATCTCACCGGAAACTACTGAGAAGACAAGATCCAAGCCCCTGCTCTGTTAAGAAGTTAAAGATTTTCAAAGAAAGTGTCCTCGTACAAATAATGTCAGTGGCACCCCAATACGGTAAGTTGTCGATCCTGAGCTGGGCGCATTTCCTCAACGATGGCGCAGCGAACTATTTGCCGGGGATCTTGCCGGCCATTCTCGTGTCTATGGGATTGTCTACGTCGCTTGCCGGTGTGCTGATGGGCATACTGGTCCTGGGTCAGGGACTGCAGCCGCTGAGCGGTTTGCTTGCGGACCGCTTGGGCGGCCGGTCGCTGACCGTGACGGGTCTGGGTTGCGGAGCTATCGCTGCGGCGCTGGTGGCGTTCACGTCGGGCGTGGCGAGCCTGTCCATCGTGCTCATCCTGCTTGGTGTGTCAAATTCCCTGTTTCATCCACAAACCCTGGCCGCAGTACGGCACTCCTCCGGTGACCGCCATGGCATCGGCATGTCGGTGTTCATGGTTGGCGGCGAGCTCGGGCGAGGCGTCTGGCCGCTGGCAGCCAGCTTGTTGGTAACCGCAAATGGGCTGGGTAGCATCTGGGTACTCGGACTGCCTGGCCTTCTCACGGTGCCATTGCTGTGGCGCGCTACTCCTGCCCTGCCCCCACGGACCGGGCATGCGGCCAGGCTCGAATGGCACCGTCATATCAAGCCGCTATTCAAACTAGTGTTGTTTTGCGGCTCGCGTGCCGTCTTGCTGTATACGGTGGTAGCCTATGTACCGGTGCTATGGAATGAGCAGGGCGGCTCTCTCGCCGGCGGGGCCGGCTTCATCACGATCCTGATGATCTCCGGTTTGCTCGGCAATATAGCGGGCGGCAGGCTTGGCGACCGGGGCGGACGACGGCGTGTAATTGCGCTGGGCATGGCGCTGGCCGTTTTGAGCATGGCGGGCTTCATACTGGTACAGGGTGTCTGGACGTGGGTTCTCATCGCGCTGGTGGGCGCAGGGCTGTTTGCGACGGTTCCGCTCACTGTCGTCATGGGCCAAGACATTGCGCCGGAGAATCGCTCGTTCGGCAGTGGCATGGCAGTCGGCCTGTCGAACGCGCTGGGTGCGATCGGGCTCATGGCACTGGGCTCGATCGCAGGCGCGTATGGTGTCCTCACCGTACTGTGGATCGGCATCGCCATCGGCGCGGCATCAATTCCGCTTTTGTGGCTGATGGATAAGTAAGTCAGTCTCGCAGACTTGATGCGAGCGCACGACTGAGACCGATTTTCACTGTTGCGCAATTCGCTTCAGAAAATACTATAAGCAATTGTATAAAAAAGTATGCTTCTTTAATGGCCGAGGCATTTATACTGAAATACGAACTTTATAAAAACTCCATAACTAACTAATTTAGTTACCAAACCAGTCGTCAAGCGCAATGTTCAAATAAGTTCTGCAATGCCCGAAGATTGTTCACCATGGCTTCGAAGCATCCGACGTGGTACGGCTATCCGCCCGACAGGAAAAAGCGACGCAAACGGTGCTGGAACAGGCGGCGCTGCTGTCGCGGGAACCGGCGATGGCGTGAAAACGCCATGTCATGCAATCAGCGTCGCGGGCGACAAATATCGCTGCCGATAGTCCTCGAAAGGCAGCGTGTCTTGCGCTTCAATTTGCCGCTGTCCATCAATCGACTTTTCCGCCATGCGGGCATAGCGCGCTTTCGTTTCGGCCTCCAGCGGTAGCGCCCGCAGGGTGTCGCGGTGACGCAGCGACTGCAGCTGCACGAAGTGGAAATAGGAATTGCCGTGACGCTGCTCCATTTCGCTCAAAATGCGAGCCGATGGCGTCAGCCCGGGATGTGTGAGCGCTGCGTCGGCATCCGACAACGCATCACGGTACGCACTGCTTCGGCAAGCCGCATCCAGCGCGGCCGCAATCGCCTCGCATTCACGAATCAGCTCGCCGCCCCAGGTCCGGAGCGCGACTTCCTCGTCTTGCCGGTACAAATACAATTGTGAATCCCGCCCGCTTTCCGCGACCCGGCGCTGGTTTTCCGACATGGCGGCGATTTCATTCGGCGTGTCGCGCGGACTGTCGCTCAGCAGGCAATGCAGCAGGAACACGTCGAGAAACCGGATCACATCCGCGGTGATGCCGATCGCACAGAATGGATCGAGGTCGATACAGCGCACTTCGACATACTCGACACCGCGCTCGCGTAGCGCGTGCAGTGGGCGCTCGCCGGTGCGTATCGGCCGTTTCGGGCGTATGGTGCCGTAGAACTCGTTTTCGATCTGCAACAACGTCGTATCGAGCTGCAGATACTCTTGGCCATCGCGTATGCCCAATGCCGCATAAGGCGGATAAGGCGTGGTGAGCGCACCATCCAACGAGCGGGCGTAGCTGTCCAGGCAGTTGTAGCTTACGGCGAGCGCAGCTTGCGCCTCGCTTTGATAACCCAAAGGGCCCATGCGCAGCGACGTGCTCGCGGGCAAATAGAGGGTGTTGCACGTCAAATCGTGCAGTGCGTGCGCGCGCCCGGCGACGAAAGTCTTGCAGACCGCCGGCGAGGCGCCGAACAGGTACAGCAGCAACCAGGAATGCCGCCGGAAGTTGCGTATCAGGGAAAAATAAGCGGCATCCTGATAAGCACGGGCCAGGCCGTTGTAGCCGTCGGCCTGCCGCAGCAACGGCCAGGCTGTTTCGGGCAGAGAGAAGTTGTAATGGATGCCGGAGATGGTCTGCATGCGTCTGCCGTAGCGCTGCGCAAGCCCTTGGCGATATACGGTTTTTGCGCGTCCGACGTTGGAGTTGCCGTATTGCCCGAGCGGAATGTCATCATCCGCGGGTAAGCGGCACGGCATGCTGGCACACCACAGCATTTCGTCACCGATGTGCTGGTAAACGAACTGATGGATCTCGGTGAGTTCCTCCAGGCACCGATCAATGCTGTCGTGCACGCCCGTGATCAGTTCGAGTTGCGATTCGCTGAAGTCCGTCGTGATATGGGGATGTGTAAGCGCCGCGCCCAGCGCCGTCGGGTGCGGCGTATCCGCCAACGTGCCGTCCGGCCGGGTTCGCAGGCTCTCCTTTTCAATGCCGCGCAGCAGACGCCGGAGCATCCCGGGTTCAATTGCGCGCAAGCGCTTATGAAACTGATTCAACCTTGATCTCCCGAACGGAATATGGCGTCAATTACATCAAGTACGAACTGATTTAATCATGCGGGCTGCGACATTTAAACGGAAGATGATCTGCCACACGGCCTTTCGGAGCTGGGAATATGCGGCCGAATTATCTCACGACCTGCCACACACAAAATATTGACAGGCTCGTTCTCGGACGAGCAGCGTCACGAAACGTAGCCGGGCGCGCATGCCCTGCAGAATTACACCCGAGTGTCTCTCTCACCTCGAAACTCGCGGCGCCATCCGCGGTCCACGTTCAAACCGACGATAATTTCGGCGAACGTCAGATTGGGCGCCTGAAACAGGATACAGATACAAATGGCAGCCCGTGATAGTGAGCGACGTGAACGAGCATGAAACCGATCCTGTCATTGCGCCGTCGCCGCCATCATGGCGGCGATTGTAATCCTCGGCCAGGCGGCAGCGCCGGTCGGGACTCAGGAAGTTGATGATCGCCATCCAGTCTCTGGCGCCCGTTTCGATCGCACCCGCGGCGCAGCTGTTGGCCGGCAGCATGCGCGACAATCCGCTACACCTGCGCGTGTTTGCCGGACGCGATGCGCAGATCGAGCCGTTGCTGGCGAGCGCCTTTGCCCACTTGTTGCGACGCCAGATTCGTACCGGTCTCGTGCTCGCGGCGTACGACGCCGATGCATTGGTCGGCGTGGCGGCCATGGTTGCGCCCGGACATTGCCAGCCGACTGTGCGCGACAACCTCCCAATGCTGATAATTCTCGCCCGCGGACGTGCGCTGAGGCATCTGCCGCAAATCCGGCGTTGGCTTCGTATCTGGGAGCGGCAGGACCCGGACTTTGATCACTGGCACCTCGGACCCGCGGCCGTCAATCGCACACGTCAGGGCCAAGGCATCGGCACCGCGCTGATGGCTGAAATATGCGCTCATCTCGATCGGCGCCAGGGCATTGGCTATCTCGAAACCGACAAGTATGCGAATGTCCGTCTCTATCGCCGAAGTGGCTTCAAGATCATTTCCGAACAGTCGGTACTGGGCGTCACCAACTGGTTCATGCTTCGCCGTCCGCTACCATGCAACAGACCCGTTGAATCGAACAACAGTGCTTGCGGCGAGATCGCCGCCGACCGCTTGCAAAGCCGGGCAGTTAGATGAGACAGAAATTCGGATGTGATTTTGCGTGGGTTGTGCGTCCCTGGTCGCATTTTGCGACATCATTTGCCCGTAAAGCGGATTTGCGGGCCCCCGCTCGGTCTATTCGCCTCTGACCAAGGACGCCGAACGAGGTCTACCAGTCTGCCGGTAGACCTTTCGAATCTCCGATCCGATGTTTTGAGCAAGATCAAAGCGTTCGGCCGGCATCAAGCTTAAACTGCTTGAGCACAAGAACGATGTTTTGATGATCCGCTACGGCCAGGGCGCAGAAGATCTCCGCTCCGATAATACCGAGGGCTTCTTCAAACTGATGGCAACGATCCCGGCGTTCGCAAGGCGCCTGGCCAAGACGGTCGCACCTGACTTCACATACCGGGGAGCCGCGGAATCAGCGAGATACGGGCCTGCACGCTCATCATGGAAATGACGCAAACCTGCACCATTGTAGAATTTGAAACTCCGGCCGAGGCATCCGGCGCGAGTCGTATGGCGCAAGCCTGGGCGCAGACACCGGCAGCGCTGACTGCGGCGCAGCGGACTTCTCTCAAAAAGAACATTCGCGCTTTGCTGCGCAAAAACCGGGCGGTGCTGGTGGCGCACTACTACGTTGATGCGGACATTCAGGATCTGGCCGAAGAGACCGGGGGCTGCGTTGCAGACTCGCTCGAGATGGCGCGTTTCGGGCGCGACCATCCGGCTGAAACGCTGGTTGTCGCAGGTGTGCGCTTCATGGGCGAGACTGCCAAGATCCTGAGTCCTGAAAAGCGCATTCTGATGCCCGACCTTAACGCCAATTGTTCACTGGACCTGGGC
>JBOHZI010000111.1:0-7092 GCA_050738295.1 Gammaproteobacteria bacterium | reverse complement strand
GTGCCAGGTAGGGCGAGTCGGGAATCGTCGGCAGCGTGATGCCGTATTTGCTGGAGTCCAGTATGAGATCGCGCACGGCCAGCAGGCGCGGTACGTAATTTCGTGTCTGGAGTGGCAAGTTCAGGTGCCAGAAGTCCGTCGCGCGACCATGGCGCTTGTTGTAGCGGATGGCTGCCTCGACCGTGCCGCCGCCGGAATTGTAGGCGGCGAGCGCGAGCAACCAGCTGTCGAACTTATCGTGCAGGCTCTGCAGATAATCGAGCGCGGCATTGGTGGAGCCGACGATGTCACGACGCCCGTCATACCACCAGTTCTGGTGCAGTCCATAAAGCCGCCCGGTAGAGGGGATGAATTGCCACAGGCCGGCCGCTCGACCGTAGGAGTAGGCGAAGGGATCGTAGGCCGACTCGACAACGGGGAGCAGAGCCAGATCGAGCGGCATATGGCGCTTTTTGAGCTGCTGCACAATGTAATACAGATACGGTTGGGCACGAGTGGCGGTGCGAACCATGTAGCCGGGGTGATTGCGGTACCAGGCGAGCTGAACCTCGACCCGGTGCTCGTTGCCGTCGGGCAGCGAGAAGTTCTTGCGTAGCATGGCCCACAGATTCTCGGGCGGCGCCGGCAGGTTAACTATGGGCTGAAAGCTGACGACCGGGGCGTTATTGGTGGCTTCCGGCGGAGCGGGTTCGGTCGTGCTGGCGCTGGCGGCGCTGGCCAGCGTGACCGAAGCGGTTGCAGCAATTGGCGATGCCGCCGTGGCGGAACCGGGCGGCTTGTTCGAGAACATGGCACAGCCGGCGAGCAGGGCCACTGCGCTTAGGGTGAGAGCAACGAAAGGCCCCCTGAATGTTTGCATTCTCATCCTGCCACCTGGTTGAAACCGATCAAAACTCATCCTTCCAGCTGCGCAGCGCGGCAAATACTTCGACCGCGCTGCCCAGCCTCTCGCCGCTGTACCTCTCCGCCGCGGCGCGCACTGCCGGTTCGCTGGTGCGCAGGAAAACGTTGATCTCACGCTCTCTGGCTACCGTTGTAGGCAATGTCTCTTGTGCATTCTCCCTTATTTTCAAGGCATTTGCCAAGGTTTTTTCAAGTTTCACATCCTCCGGCAGCACGGCGCGGCCAAAGCGCAGGTTGGCGACGGTGTATTCGTGGGCAGGGTAAATCCGCGTGGTGGCGGGCAGGGAGGCGAGACGGGACAGCGAGTAATGGAGCTGCTCCGCGCTGCCCTCGAACAGGCGTCCGCAGCCCGCCGAGAACAGTGTATCGCCGCAAAACAGCAGTTTTGGCGCAGAGTAGGCGATGTGATCCAGCGTATGACCGGGGACTTCCAGCACCTCGAATTGCGGAAAATCCGGGGCCGGGGTGACGCAATCGCTCTCGCTCAGTGCCTCGTCGATGCCGTGGATATGACCACCGGCAGGGCCAAAAACCGGCACCCGATGTGTACGCTTGAGCGCACCAACCCCGCCCACGTGGTCGTGGTGGTGATGGGTGACGAGAATGGCTTCCAGATGCAGCGCCTCGCTGGCCAGCCAGCGTTCGACCGGTTCAGCCTCGCCGGGATCGATCACGATGGCCTGGTCACCGTTGCGCAAGGCCCAGATGTAGTTGTCGCGAAAAGCGTGTAGCGGAGTAATCGCAAGCATGGCACAATCCTAACCGGTATGACGACTACGATTCAGCAGAGACGACGTTTCAAACCCGTTCCGGCGCAGGCTACAATGCGGGCACGAATGACGATTTTATGAGTGTCATGGCGACGTCTGAAACAGACACGGAATCACGTTTGCGCTCCGAAGCGCAGTTGCTACAGGGTGTGCTCGCCTCCATGGCCGGTCGCGTGGCCGTACAGATTGGAGCGTGTGCCCACGATGCGGTACCGCCCGGACGCTTCACGGAGACGTTTTGTCTCGACCCGATTGATCCGCAAGCTGCGGTTCGTGCGCGTGTAGATGACTTGCCGCTGATGAGCGAGAGCGTGGATCTGGTGTTGATGATGCACAGTCTGGACCGGGCCGGCTCGCGCAGTGCCTGGGTGGCGGAGGCCGCGCGGGTGCTGCGGCCCGAAGGGCATTTGGTCGTAGTGGGTAATCGTGTCTGGCGCGGCGAATGGTTGCGCGACCGTACGGCGCCCCTGGGTGTGTGGCGCCTGCGCCTACTGGCCGGCCGCTACGGTTTGAGCTGGGAATATGCGCGTAACTTGAAAGGTTTTGCCAGAGCTCGGCATGGGGTCTATGTTGCCGTGGCACGCCGCCACGTGGCAGGTGCGAAGCGCGTGCTTCCCGCCTGGGGCCGACAGAAGACGCGCCGTTCGCTGGAAGTGCCGGGAGCGGGCCGTGCGGGTTGAAATTCATACCGATGGGGCGTGTCTTGGCAATCCCGGTCCCGGTGGCTGGGCGGCGATCCTTGAATCCGGCGGGCGGCGGCGCGAATTGAGCGGCGCCGATCCCGCGACGACCAACAATCGCATGGAACTCGCTGCTGCAATCGAGGCGTTGAAGGCCTTGCGCCGGGACTGCGAAGTGGTGCTCTATACCGATTCGCGTTATGTGCTGCAGGGCATGACCGAATGGTTGCCGCGCTGGCAGCGCAAGGGTTGGCGCACGGCCGCCGGCAAGCCGGTGGAAAATCGCGACCTGTGGGAGCAACTGATCGTGGCCGCGGCGCCGCACAGCATTCGCTGGGAATGGGTGCGCGGTCACACCGGAGTGCCCGGTAACGAACGGGCGGATGAGTTGGCACGAGCAGCTGCCGAGAGCGTCGTTGCTGGCTCGGGAGCAAATTGACGTATGCGCCGGGTCGTACTCGATACCGAAACCACGGGTCTTAATGCACAGGCCGGACACCGCATCATCGAAGTGGGCTGTGTCGAGCTGGACGACCGTGCCTATACGGGGCGCACGCTGCATCGCTACATCAATCCAGAGCGCGAGATCGAGGCCGGCGCGCAGGATGTCCACGGCATTACTAATGAGCAACTGGCCGATGCGCCGCTGTTTGCCGAGGTGGCCGAGGAGCTGCGCGAGTTCATTACCGGGGCCGAGTTGATTATTCACAACGCACCTTTCGACGTGGGCTTTCTCGATGCCGAATACAAGCGTCTCGATGCCGCGCATGGATCGGTGAGCGAGTGGGCGACGGTGCTTGATACGTTGCTCTTTGCGCGCGAAACCTATCCCGGGCAGGCCAACAGTCTGGATGCGCTGTGCCGGCGCCTGAACGTGGACAACAGCGGACGCGAATATCATGGCGCGCTGCTCGATGCCCAACTGCTCGCCGAGGTGTATCTGTCGATGACGGGCGGCCAGGTCGCGTTGGGGCTGGAAACCCGCAGCAAGGCGGAACAGGCGCTTGAATTGAAACGTAGGCAGACGCGTCAGGGGCCACTGCCTGTGGTTATTGTGAGTGAGGAAGAGCGCGCGGCGCACCGCGCTCGCATGACGGTGATTCGAAAAGCGGCAGGAGTGTGCTTGTGGGATAAAATCGCGCAGACTTAAGCGCTTGCCGCACAGTTCCCCATAAGGAAATCGATACAGGAGTTTGCATGGAAACCGTTTCTGCATTACACGCTGAACACATACTATTGGCTGCTGCCATCATTCTGGCGACGGGTTCGGTTTTAGGTTTTATCGCGCGTCGTCTGCGGATGCCCGATATTGTGCTGTTTCTGATCGCGGGCATCGTGCTCGGGCCGGAAGTATTGGGCTGGCTTGATATTCCGGCGACTTCGACACTTTCCTGGGTCATCATCATTTTCGCGGCCAGCTATATCCTGTTCGACGGCGGCGCCGAGCTGGAGCTCAAGGTACTCGGCAAGGTATGGATCTCGCTCGCGATCATAGTCACCGTGGGTGTTCTGATCACCGCCTTTGTAACCGGTTTCGCCGCGCACTGGATTTTGGGGATTCCGGTGACGGTCGGCCTATTGCTGGGTGCAGCCATGGCCGCGACCGATCCGGCGACGCTGGTGCCCGTGTTCAGACAGGTTCACGTGCGCCGCAAGGTAGCGCAGTTCGTGGTGAGCGAATCCGCGCTCAACGATCCGACGGGGGCGATCATCACCCTCGTGTTTCTGGCCTTGGTGGCGGGCGGAGCCAGTGGCGGGCATCTGTCCGTGGGCGAGGATGTACTGCAACTGGTGATCCAGGCCGGCATCGGCATAGGTGTCGGTCTCGTACTCGGCTACATCGGTTCGTTTCTGGTGGCGCACGAGCGTTACGGATTTTTGATGGAGTATCTGCCGTTGATCACCGTAATAGCGGTCATCGGCGGCTACCTGGGTGCCGTGGGTTGGCACGCGAGCGGCTTCATGGCGGCCTTTGTCGCCGGTTTGGTGATGGGCAACATGGGTTATTTCGGACTCAAGATGGCGCGCGGCAGTCACGCGCGCTTCGAGGATTTCGTGGGTACCACCTCGCTCATTTCGCGCATGTTCATCTTCATTCTGCTCGGTTCGCAGGTCAAGCTCGAGCTGATTGCCCAGTACTGGTGGCAGGGTCTGCTGGTGGTGGCCGTGTTCATGTTCATCGCCCGCCCGCTCACGGTGCTTATCTCCACCGCACCGGATCGGCGTGCGAAGTGGACTTGGCGCGAGCTGACCTTCATTGCCTGGACGCGTGAAACCGGGGTGATACCGGGGGCTCTCGCCAGTATTCTGGTCGGCACCAAGGCGCCGGATGCCGACGTGCTTGCCGCGATCATCTTCATGGCCATCCTGATCACCATCATTCTGCAGGCGACGACCGCAAAATGGGCGGCCGGGCGCCTGGGGCTTCTCGTCGAAAAGCGTTCGCACAGCACAGCGCCTCCGTCCTAGACGATGCACGTGCTCGCCGCGCTGAAAAGAGAGTTTCTCGGCACTGCGCCGGACTGGTACAAGGCGGCAATCATCGTCGCGCTGGCACTCAATCCGTTGCTGTTCTTCCTCGCCGGGCCGTTCGTGGCGGGTTGGGCGCTGGCGCTCGAATTCCTCGGAGTGCTGGTGATGTCGCTCGCCTGTTACCCGCTGGCGCCGGGCGGGCTACTCGCGCTGGAAGCGGTACTGCTTGGGCTGGCTTCGCCGGTCGGCGTGTACAAGGAAGTCAGTGCGAATTTTCCGGTACTGCTTCTGCTCATGTTCATGGTCGCGGGTGTCTATTTCCTGCGTGATCTGATTGCCCGCGGGTTCTTCGCGCTGGTGCTTGGTGTACGCAGTCGTCTGGCGCTGGCGCTGGCCTTTCTGATCGTGGCTGCCGTGCTTTCGGCCTTTCTCGATGCGCTCACGGTCATGGCCGTGGTGATCACCGTCGCGCTGGGCTTGTATCGTTCGCTTCATGAGTATCTGAGCGAGCTCGACGAGGCGGAGCAGGCACGTTTCCGCAGTTGGCTCGGCGGACTGGTGATGCAGGCGGCAATCGGCACCGCGCTGGGCGGTGTGATGACGCTGGTGGGGGAGCCGCAGAATCTCATTATCGCCAAGGCGGGCGGCTGGCATTTTGTGGGCTTCTTCCTGCATATGGCACCGGTAACGATCCCGGTCTTTGCGACCGGGGTACTGGCTTGTTTCGCTGTGGAGCGCTGGCAGTGGTTCGGCTATGGGGTAGCCTTGCCGCCCGCTGCGCGCGCTGTGCTGGAGGCGCGGCGCGAAGCTACGCCGCCTGTCGATATGCGTATGCGGGTGCGCCTTGCGGCACAGGCAGTGGTGGCGGTACTCCTGATTCTTGCGCTCGGCTTTCATGTGGCCGAGATCGGACTGATAGGCCTCAGTGTCATTGTGCTCGCCGGCGCCCTGAACGGAGCGCGCAGCGAGCACGATTACGCGCCGGCTTTTCTGGAGGCTTTGCCGTTTGCGAGCCTGCTCGTGGTGTTCTTTGCCGTGGTTGCGGTGATCGAGGCCCAGCATCTGTTTACACCGATCGCGAGTGCCGTTCTTGCGGTGCAGGGTGGGTTGCTTGCGCCGGTATTTTACGTCGTGAACGGCGTGCTCTCGGCGGTCAGCGACAATGTTTTTGTGGCCAGCGTCTTTCTGCGTCAGGCGGAGAATGCGCTGGCAGCGGGTCAGGTTTCGCCGACGGTCTTTCAGCATCTTCTCGTAGCCATCAATGCGGGGACCAACATTCCAAGCGTCACGACGCCGAACGGTCAGGCGGCTTTTCTGTTCCTGCTGGCTTCGCCGCTCGCGCCATTGCTGCGCCTGTCCTACGGGCGCATGATGTGGATGGCGTTACCATATGCGATAGTGCTCTCCGTGGTCGGATTCGTCTGCGTGTGGGCTTTTATCTGAGAAATCGACGGAGCGAGGACAGGCTATGAAACCGAGAGTCGTGGTATTTGCCGTACTGGGTGTATTGGCGATGGCAGGGACGGCCCGGGCAGCGACGAGCCCGGCCCCGACCGCGAATCCTGCCGGGATTGGCGATTATTCCTATATCCAGGTGCAACACAGCCAGCTCGGCAGTTCTAGCTATTTCGGCGAAACGGCCAAAAGCAATGGCCTGGAGGCGTCGTACCAGTTTGGACAGAACGTGTTCGTGTATGGAGATTTTGATCGCCAGGCATTCGATAAAGGCGGCAACCTGTATCGCACGGCAGTTGGTATCGGTTATGCGCAGACCGCGGGTAAAATTTCGGCCTATTTGCGTGGCGGCTTCTACCGCGAAATTGCCTCGGGCAATTCGCGCCCCGGTCGCAGCTATTACTGGCAGTTTGCGTATGGTCTGCGCGCCAGTCTTGCCAGCTGGTTCGCCGTCCAGGGCGAACTGTATTCCGACATCCATCCCGAGTTCGGCAGTGTGCCGTGGGGGCTGAAAGTTGGGGTCGCCTTCGCCCTGGGCCCACTTTCGCTGCATCTCACGGATGACCATAACCGCCAGGTCAACACTTTGTCGGCCGCGCTGCGATTCGCGTTCTGAGCCCGCACAGGCTCTTTCTTCTACATAGGATTAGGGAACCTCTGGTCTATTCATACGCGGTCGCGCCGGAGTCTTTGCGCGCGACTGGCAAGGAATGAGGAGAGAAGTTTGCTCATTGCAAATGAACGACGAATGACGCCGTCCAGGCGGGCGCAAAGACCCGGCCCTCCGGGGTTTGGCCCCGAAGGCCCGACTG
>JBOHZI010000110.1:0-7163 GCA_050738295.1 Gammaproteobacteria bacterium | reverse complement strand
GTGTAGGCCACCACCCGCGCGGCTCCTTCGTCCTTCAACGCCTGCGCTGCATGGCACAGCGTGCCCGCGGTATCGACCACGTCGTCAACAATCACGCAGGTGCGGCCCTTGACCTCGCCGATGATGTTCATCACCTTCGATTCGTTGGCACGCGGACGGCGCTTGTCGATGATGGCGAGATCGGCATCGTCGAGACGCTTGGCGAAGGCCCGAGCCCTGGCTACGCCGCCCACGTCGGGTGACACCACCACCACATCCGGATAACTGCACTTCCACGCATCGGACAGCAGAATCGGCGAGGCGTACACATTGTCGAACGGAATATCGAAAAAGCCCTGAATCTGATCGGCGTGTATATCCACCGTCAGCACCCGATCGACCCCGGCATGCACAATCAAATTAGCTACCAATTTGGCCGTAATCGGTACCCGCGCGGAACGCGGACGGCGATCCTGGCGGGCATAACCAAAATACGGAATCACCGCAGTGATGCGCCGCGCCGAGGAGCGCTTCATGGCGTCGGCAATCACCAGCAATTCCATCAGTGTTTCATTGGATGGCGGACAGGTCGGCTGCACCACGAACACATCGCGACCGCGCACGTTCTCGAGTATCTCGACCATCACTTCGCCGTCGCTGAAACGACCAACGTTGATCTTGCCGAGCGGCTGGCCCAGACTCTCGGCAATGGCCGCGGCGAGGTGTGGATTGGCATTGCCCGCACACACCATCATGCTCGAGGACATGCCCGAGTCCTTCATGCTACTCAGGCCTCCTTTGACCTTGGCAACACCATCGGCATCCTGACTCGCTCGCATCACGCCCCTCCTGAGACAGTGATAAATGGTTGGGGCGCCAGGGTTCGAACCTGGGATGCGGGGACCAAAACCCCGTGCCTTACCGCTTGGCTACGCCCCAAATGATCAAACTGTGAAACCTCGCTTTAGAGATTCCCTGCATCCCCGCTCGTCTCCAGCGCATCAAGCAACGGCGAACGGTTACATCCGCGCGCCACCCAGGCGCGCCACGGTGCCGCCACCTCGGCCGCGATCGCTTCAGCTTGCTCGCGCCGCGCGTACCAGCCGAACAAACAGCCTCCGGTTCCCGTCAGCCGGGCCGGGCCACGCTCGGCCAGCCAGTCGAGCGCGCGCGCAACTTTCGGGTAGTGCTTGCGCACCACGGGCTCGCAATCGTTGCGCTCCTCGCCCATGGAAAAGCGGGATATTGTTGCCCGCGAGCCGTCTCGTGTCAATTCCGGGGCCGCGAAGACGGCCGCCGTGGACACCGCGACACCGGGGTCGAGCACCACGTACCAGTACTGCTCAAACGCCTGCGGGATCAGCTTTTCGCCCACACCCTCGGCCCAGGCAGCAGCCCCGCGAGCGAACACCGGCACATCGGCTCCGAGCGTCAGTCCGAGCGCCGCCAGGCGCTCCTCATCCAGCCCTGCGCGCCAAATCCGGTTCAGGACGACCAGAGTGGTAGCGGCATCGGAACTCCCGCCACCGAGGCCACCGCCCACGGGGATGCGTTTGTCCAGTCGAATATCGACGCCCGCGGCGATACCCGTCTCGGCAGCCAACAGGCGCGCCGCACGCACCACCAAATTAGACTCGGGCGCCACACCGGGCAAAGTGCCGAGCAGACAGATTTCGCCGTCCATGCGCGGGCTGAAATGCAGCCCGTCGGCCAGATCCAGAAACTGGAACGCGGTGGACAGCTCGTGATATCCGTCCTCGCGCTGCCCCGTGACATGCAGAAACAGGTTGAGCTTGGCCGGCGCGGGCCAGGCTATTGCGGAGTGGTTTCGAATGTCCACTGGCTTACGAGCAGTTTGATCCGCGTGGCGCCGCGGGCGATGAGCAAACGTTGCGGCAGCAGCAATCCGGCCTGATGCAGATAAGCCTCGTAGTGCACGCTCCAACCTTGTTGTTGTAATCCGAGCAACAGGCCGTTAGCGCCAATCTGCAAGTTGTGATCCGCTCCCGGTGCGGGCAGCCCCAGCACCCAATAACGCAGGCTCCCCACCGGCAACGGCCAACCCAAAGTCGATTCCAGCGCCTGCTGCGGCGTATAGCTCACCCATGTATGGCCCTTGGCATCCTTGACATGCATCTCGCTCGCCGTACCCCACAGCTTCACGGCGCCCAGGCCGAACGGACCGGAGAACAGCAGCGTCATATGCTTCCCGTTTTGTTGCCAATCGAGGCTGGCCGACCCGCCACGTTGCGGCGTAGTGACGCCGATGCGGCCTTCCAGATGCCACCGATCAAGCTGCGTCAGACGAACCTCGCGCGCTTGCCAGGCTACCTGGTTCGGCGCCCCCCCGGGCTGCACAATGCTGGCGCAACCGGCGAGCAAACCGACGGCGGCAACCACGACGAGCCGCGCACACCTCACTGCGAGGCACGCTGCTGCAATCGTTTCAGGTCGGCGTTGTGCGGCGAACGGGCCAGTGCCGCCTTGATCAGTTTGTCAGCGTCCGCTTTACGTCCCAGCGCCAAGTACACCGTGGCCAGATGCACGGCCACGGTGGCATCTTCGACACCCTCATGCGCGCGTTTGAGGTAACCCAGTGCCTGCTCCGGTTTGCCCAGTTTATAAAGCACCCAACCCGCACTGTCGAGGATAGCCGGATCGTCGGGGTGAGCATCGAGCGCATGGCGGATATAACCATAGGCTTCGCTGTAGCGCCGGGTATGTTCGGTCAGTACGTAGCCGTAGGCATTGAGGTACTCGGCATTGCCCGGTTCTACCGCGATCAGATGCTTGAGCGTGGCGAGGGCCACCTGGGGTTTGTTCAGCTTGTCGGCAAGCAAGGCACGCTGGTAACGCAACGGACGCACCACCGGATAACGTTCGACCGCCGCATCGAGCATCGTGTAGGCCAGATCGGAATCACCATCGTCATCGATCAGGCTGGCCTCGGTAGCGATCCACAATGGAGTCAGTCCCGGCACGTGTTGCTTCAACTTGTTCAGAAACCCTTGCGCAGCATCCAGGCCTTTCCAGTGCCTGAGCGCAACCGCGGCTGCTACCTGTGACGAACTGTCGTCATTAGCCGAGGCATACCAAACAAAGGCCTGACTCCAGTCGCCCCGGGCCGCTGCAGACTGACCGAGCAGGTAATACACGCTGGAGTTGGTGCTACCGTGCTCCAGCAGCTGAGTCAACCGTTTGTGCGCTGCCTTGTCCTTGCCGCGCGCCTGCTCGAGCAGAACATAGGCGAGATTGATGTGGAGGTTGCCCGGATCGAGCGCCGCACCATCATCGAGTACCGACTGGGCATGTGCATAATCGTTCGCCCGGATCAACAGCCCAGCATACAAGGCTCGAAAAACCTCATCGTGACTGTGTGCCGCCAGCACCTTGGCACCGCGAGCCAGCGCCGCCTTGCGTTGTCCGAGATCCCACTCGGCCTGCATCTGCACGATCTGCATCATCAGATCATCAAGCCCGGCGGCGACAGCCTTGCGCGCCGCGGCCAGCGCTGCATCGCTATCGCCCGCGCTAAGCGCCGTCTGCGCCAGCAACTGCGTCAATTCGGCATCCTCGGGGTGGGCGGCGGACAATTTGCGCATCACGGCGTAAACATACCAATCGTCGAAATCGCCGTCGGATACCTGGTAAATCGCGCGTGCTCCACCAGCCGTGAACAGCTTTTCGGCCGCCTTTTCCGCGCTGGGCAGATCCGCTTTGTCGAGTGCCACCCGGAAATGGATCAGAGCAGGCACCGGACTGTCCGGCTGCAGTTGCGCGAGCGTATCGGCCGCCTGTCCGGCCAATGCATCGTCCCCCGCCTTGAATGCGTAAATAGCCGCCTGAGTCGCGCGATCCGGATCCTTCTTTTCCCGTGCCTGTTTGAGCAGCACCTGCGCCATCAACTGTGGCGAATGCAGTTTTTGCGCCAGCGCAGACAAGCTCTCGTCGGTATTTTTCTGTGCCGGCGCGGGCGCATGCGTGGCACAGCCCGCCAACACAGCCGTCACGGCAATAATCGGGAGAAAAACCAGGGGACGCATCGACATCAAGGGCTCACAACCAGGCAAAAAATGACTATAACTGATCCCATGCCCGCCGCGACAGCCGACTGCGATAAAATGACCCGCATCTTCTCCTGTCCGGGCCCATGCTTCTTGTCGTTGGTGTCAGTCACAAAACCGCGCCGCTCGAACTGCGCGAACGGGTGGCTATTGCTCCGGAACGTGTGCCCGAACTGCTTGACGACCTGCTCGAAAACGACGGCGTCGACGAAGCCGTGCTGCTCGTCACCTGCAACCGCACCGAACTTTACGTAAGCGCCGCGCCCCAGGCTCAACCGCTGCTAGTGCGCTGGCTGGGACGGATCAGCGGACTCGGCGTCGCGCTAGACACTCATCTATATGTGCACCAGGACACTGCGGCAGCACGCCACCTCTTTCGGGTAGCGGCCGGGCTCGACAGTCTGGTGGTAGGGGAAACGCAAATTCTCGCTCAGATCAAGACGGCTTACCGTCAGGCGCATCGCGAAGCTGCGGCCGTCGGCCCCGAGTTGCATCAACTGTTTCAACACGCACTTGGGCTGGCCAAACACCTGCGCACCGATTCCGCGCTCGACTCGCTGCGCTCCCTGCCCTACGCCGCAGCCAAACTCGCCGCCTCCCGCTTCGAGCAACCCGCGGCGTGCAACGCTGTGCTGGTGGGCGCCGGGACAACCATCGATACACTGGCCTTTCACCTGCGCAAGCAAGGCGTGCGCCGGCTCACGATTCTCAACCGTTCACTACCCGCCGCCACCGCCCTGGCCGCCCGTCACGAAGCGACCGCCGACACGCTGGATGTGCTACCAGCGGCACTCGCTGCGGCCGATCTGGTGGTGTGCGCCACCACCAGTGATCACGTCCTGATTGGTCCCGAACAGTTGGCCGAGCGCATAGGCGGCCTGCCATTGTTTATCATCGACCTCGCCGTGCCGCGTGACGTGTCGCCCGACGTCGCCGCACTCCCCGATATCGAACTGGTGACGGTTGACGATCTGGCAACGGTGGTCAACGCCAGTGTGGAAATGCGTTTTGCTGCCGCCGCCGAGGCGGAACAGACGGTGGAAACAGCGCTCGGAGACTGGCGCAAGACGCGGCGCATTCGTACTGCCGTACCCACCATCTGCGCCCTGCGTGCCGAAGCTGCGCGCACGCGTCGCCATACCTTGGTCGAAGCACGGCGTATAGCGGCTTCGCGCGGCACCGAAGCTGCTCTGGATTACCTGGCCACCACGCTGACCAACCGTCTCCTGCACGCGCCCACCGTGCGCTTGCGCGACGCCGCGGCTGCCGAAAACCGTGAACTGCTCGCCGCCGCCCGTGAATTGTTCGCCCTCGATGACGATGAGCAGGCGCAAGGCGATATCGAGGCCGCATGAACCTCATAACAACACACCGATCCTGAACCCATGCAAGACAGCCTGCTTGTCCGGCTGCAGGCGCTGAGCGACCGGGCTCAGGAAATAGCCCGCGAACTCGAACAGCCTGAAACAGCGCGTGACAGCCAGCGGCTCACGCAGTTGTCACGCGAATACAACCGGCTGGCACCGGCTGCGCGGGCACTCGAAGAATATGAGCGCCTCGGTTTGGAACGCGCCGAAACCGAACGTCTGGCGCAGGACACCGACCCCGAGATGGCAGAACTGGCCGGCACCGAACGCCAGCGTATCGATACCCGGCGCGATGAACTCGAATCCGAACTGGTCGCAGCGCTGATCCCACCGGACCCCGACGACGAACGCAACCTGTTCCTGGAAATCCGCGCCGGTACCGGCGGCGACGAAGCGGCGCTTTTCGCGGGCGATCTGTTCCGCATGTATGCCCGCTACGCCGAAGCGCACGGCTGGCCTCTCGAGATCGTAAGCGCCAGCGAAGGCGAAGTCGGCGGGTTCAAGGAAGTCATCTCGCGCCTGAGCGGACACAACGTGTTCGCGCGGCTCAAGTACGAGTCGGGCACGCACCGTGTGCAACGTGTGCCGCGAACCGAATCGCAGGGCCGCATTCACACCTCCGCCTGCACGGTAGCGGTACTGCCCGAAGTTGAAGCCGCCGAGGAAGTCGCCATCAACCCTGCAGACTTACGCATCGACACCTACCGCGCGAGCGGCGCCGGTGGTCAGCACGTAAACCGCACCGACTCCGCCGTGCGCATCACTCACCTGCCTAGCGGACTGGTCGTCGAATGCCAGGACGAACGTTCGCAACATCAGAACAAGGCGCGCGCCATGTCGCTGCTGCAGTCACGTCTGCTCGCAGCCGAGCGCGAACGCCAAACCGCGGAACAAACGGCGAATCGACGCTTGCAGGTTGGCAGCGGAGATCGCTCCGAGCGCATCCGCACCTACAACTTCCCACAAGGCCGGATTACCGATCACCGCATCGGCCTCACGCTGTATCAACTCGAAGACGTGCTCGGAGGCAAACTGGACGCCGTCATCGACCCGCTCATCTCCGCCGCTCACGAAGACGAACTGGCCCGCCTGGCACAAGAATCCGAATAAAAAAGGAGCGCAGCAAGCTGCGCTCCTGTAACTACATCGTCGAGCTATAGGCTTATACGCCAATAGCTCCTGGTCGGCTCAGCGGCTCTTGTTGAAGTCGCCGTTTTCGTCCGAGATCACGATCTCCACGCGCCGGTTCTGCTGGCGGCCTGCTGCCGTGGTGTTGGTAGCCACGGGGTACTGCTCACCGAAACCCTTGGTAATAACCCGCTGGGGATCGACACCATCTGCCACCAATGCATTGCGCACCGACCTGGCACGGCGCTCGGATAGCTTCTGGTTGTAATCGGCGGCGCCCGTACTGTCCGTGTAACCTTCGATCATGACATTACGTTTGGGATACTGCTGCATGAATTTGGCAAGCCGACCCACTGTACGGGTGCCCCCCGGTTTCAGATCCGCCTTATTCAAGGCAAACAACACATTACCCAGAGTCAACACCAGACCGCGCTTGGTTTTCTTCGCCTTGAGCGCGGCGAGTTGCTTCTGCAACTGCGCATTCTGCTCTTGCGTCATATTGGCCTTTGCTTGACTCTCTCGAGCCTGCGCTGCACTTTCGCGGGCTTGCTCTTGACTCTGTTGCGCCTGCGCTTGGCTCTCCTGAGCCTTGATTCGCGCCCGCTCGGCGCTCGACCGCTTGATT
>JBOHZI010000109.1:0-7230 GCA_050738295.1 Gammaproteobacteria bacterium | reverse complement strand
ATGCAGCGGCACGCCACTCACCGCGGTGCCAATTCCAATGCCGAATACGAGCAGGGCAGCCAAACCAATCAGGGCCCACGCAGCGTCCCAGGGTCCAAGCAGCCCCGCACTCAGGCGATGACGATACCCGTGCGCCACCGGCCCCACGAGCACGGCAAGGGCAATAAAAAGCAGCACCAGCCACAAACCACTAAACAAGGTGGCATCGAACAGCGGCCCCCATGCGCCGACCAGTGCGCCGCCACCGAGCAGCAGCCAAACCTGATGCCCTTCGCTGGGTCGATCAATGTGATGCGCCAGCAGCTCTCCGCGTTCAGCCTCGGTCCGCCCCAGGTAGCGCAGCAACACAGCGAGACCCAATTCGGTCGTGAGCAGTATGCCGATGCCCGCCACCCAGGCGCCCAGCACCAGCCACCAGAACAGTCTGAGTACCGTGTCTCCGCTCATTGTTTGTCTCCCTTCCCTGCAAGCGCTTTTTGCACCATTGCCTTGCCACCGCTGCCGTCTACGATGTAATCAACAGCAGAAACAATCTGAGCCTTGCTGCAATCGGTGCAACCGCCCTTGGGTGGCATTGCGCCGATGCCGTCGAGCGCGTTCTGGTGCAACTTGTCCAGACCCAACTTGAGACGGGTCGCCCATTGCTTGGCATCGCCGTAACGTGGTGCACCGGCCAGACCGCTGGCATGACAGGCGGCACAGTGCGCATGGTAAATCTTATCGCCCACAGCCAGGCTGACCGTATTGGCCGCGATCCCTCCGGAAGCCCCTGCGCTCGAAGCGGGTTGAGCTTTGGCTACCCCTTTCTTGCTCTGGTCGAGCATGTACACGACCGCCGAGGTCACATCATCGCGTGAACAATCCTTGCAGCCGCCCTTGGGCGGCATGATGCTCACGCCGCGCCAGACATTTTCAAACAACACGAACAGCGGCGCCTGGCCCAGCGCGGCCCAGTCGCTCGCCACCCCTACACGCGGCGCGCCCCCGATGCCCGTTTCGTGGCAGGCGGCGCAATCAGCCTGATAGGTCTGTTGCCCATGCGCCAGATTCACATCGGCCATTGCTGCCGGACGCGGACCGGACGGCACTTCGCTCTGCACGCTCTGAATGTAAACCGCCACTGCACGCATATCCGCCGGCTGCATGTAGCGCATGCTGTTGGCAACCGCATCGAGCATCGGGCCTTTCAGGTCGCCGCCACCGAGGCCCTTGGCCTCGCGGAATACGCGCATGATCGTCTGCAACGAATGCGGTTTCGTGGCCAGACCCGTGATATTAGGGGCCCAGAATCCGGTGATATTCGAACCACCAAGAAAATAGCGTTTCTCAGTCCCACCCAGCATGTTGTGCGGCGTATGGCACGCCCCGCAGTGCTCAGGCCCCTGCACGATGAAGCGACCACGGTTCCACTGTGCGGAATGGCTGGGATCATTCTTCAACTGGCCCTCAGTGGGCTTGTAAAACATGAAGCGCCACCCGAACTGCAACCAGCGCCAGCGGAACGGCGGCGGCATGTCAATCGCCTTGTTCTTGCGATGCGCCGCGGGGACATGGCGTAGATATTCCCAGATGGCATGCACCTGCGCCTTGCTCATCACGTTGTAGTACGCGTAAGGCATAGCTGCGAACAGGTAGCCCTGCGGGCTGTCACCATAGCGCACGGCATCGTCGAACTGCTTGAAGCTCCAGTTGCCGATGCCAGTCTGCTTGTCAGGGGTGATGTTGCGCGAGTAGATCGTACCGAAGGGAGTCTTGATCGGCAGACCACCGGCGAAGGGCTGCCCCTGCTTCTTTACCCCCGGACCATGATCGGTGTGACAAGCCATGCAGTCGGAGATTTTGGTGAGGTAGGCGCCGCGTTTGATTTCCTTGGCCTGGGCCGGGGTCGCACCGCTGAGGGCCACCGGTGGATAATGCACGGCATACCTTGCCATGTCGGCGGCATTAGCCGTGGACATACCAGCAAGCAGGACGCTGCCGCCCAGCGCGAGTCCCAGAATCCAGTCCAATCGGCGCATGCTTCGTCTTCTCCCGGCTTTACCGTCGCTCATTATAGAGCCTAAGCATCGCGAGCAAGTTCGCTTCTACCCCAGGCTACGCTTCCACAACCACTTACGCCTCATGATCCGACAACGCATCGCCGATGCGCACCAGATGCAGGCTGTTGGTGCCACCTGAAACGTGACGCAATTTGCCGCGCGTGACCAGAATCAGAGCCTCGCGCTCCACCAGCTTGCGATCAAGCAGTGTTCGTGCCACATCCGGGAGCACTTCGTCGGATTCGTGTTCGCCCTGAAACGGAATGGGGTACACCCCGCGGTACAGGGTCAGCCGGCGTCGTGTGCGTTCGTGGCGCGTGAGCGCATAGATCGGGATGTCCGAACGCACCCGCGACATATAGAGCGCTGTCGTGCCCGACTCGGTGAGTGCCACTAACGCACTCACCCCCAGGTGCTGCGAGACATACATGGCCGCCATGGAAATGGTTTCGTCCACACGCTGGAAACGATCGTTGCCCGCTCGGCGTTCGCGATCCTCAGGCGGCTCGGCCTCGGCACCCAGGCACACCCGCGCCATGGCTTCGACCACCTTCACCGGGTGCTTGCCGATGGCGGTTTCCTCGGAGAGCATCACGGCATCGGTGCCATCGAGCACGGCATTGGCCACATCCAGCACTTCGGCGCGTGTGGGAGTCGGGCTGGTGACCATGGATTCCATCATCTGCGTAGCGGTGATCACCACCGTGTTGCGCTTGCGGGCTTCGCGGACGATGCGCTTTTGCACCCCCGGCAGCGGCGCATCGCCGATTTCGACTCCAAGATCACCGCGCGCGATCATCACTGCATCGCTTGCCTCGATGATTTCGTCCAGGTTCTCGACCGCTTCGGCACGCTCGATCTTGGCCACGATGGCTGCTTCGCCACCGGCAGCATGCAAGAGTTCGCGTGCGCGCTGCACATCCGCGGCTGTGCGCGGAAAGGAAATTGCGAGGAAATCGGCCTCCATCTCGGCTGCCAACTCGATGTCTTTGCGATCCTTGTCGGTCAACGCCTCGGCACTGAGCCCGCCACCACGACGATTGAGCCCCTTGTGATCGGAGAGCTTTCCGCCCGTCTCGACCCGGCAGTGCACGCGCTTGTCCTCGATCTCATCTACCGTGAGGACGATCTCGCCATCGGCGAGCACCAGGGTGTCGCCAACGCTCACATCGTGCGGGAGATTTTTATAGGTGACGCCTACCTGTTTGCTGTCACCGGCATCGTCGGCCAGCTCACAGTCGAGCGTGAATTCATCGCCCTCCTTCAACTCGACCGAGCCGTCACGGAAGCATTCGATGCGAATCTTTGGTCCCTGCAAGTCGATCAGCACACCCACATCACGGCCCTGGCTTGCGGCCGCCGCGCGCACCGCGGCCACCCGCCTGCGGTGTTCCTCATGCGTGCCGTGCGACAAGTTGAGTCGCACCACATCGGCGCCGGCCGCGATCATGCGCGCGAGTACATCGTCGGTATCGACCGCGGGGCCGAGCGTGGTGACGATCTTGGTGCGCCGGGCGCGTACGGCCGTATCCGTCATGCGCGATCCTCCAGTGCCGCTACTGCCGGCAGCGTCTTGCCTTCCAGGAATTCCAGAAACGCTCCGCCGCCGGTGGAAATGTAGCTCACCCGTTCCGTCACATCGAATTTGGCGAGTGCGGCAATGGTGTCACCACCGCCGATAATGGAAAAAGCACCACTACCTGCCACGGCCTCGGCCAGGGCTCGCGTGCCTTCGGCGAACTGGTCGATCTCAAACACCCCTACCGGCCCGTTCCAGACGATGGTTTCCGCCTTGGCAATCAAGGGCTGATAAGCCGCCACCGTCTCGGGACCGATGTCGAGAATCAGATCCGCGTCATCGACATCACCCACCGCCTTCACGTCGGCTTCGGCGTCTTCGGCCAGGGCCTCGGCCACCACGGCATCGACCGGCAACGGCAAATCGACATCTTGCTTGCGGGCGACTTCCAGAAGCTGTTTTGCCTCATCCACGCAGCCTTTTTCGTACAGCGACTTACCGACCCGATGGCCGCTCGCGGCAAGGAAAGTATTGGCAATGCCGCCGCCGACAATGAGTGCATCGCAGCGTTCGATGAGCGCATTGAGCACGCTCAGTTTGTCCGACACCTTGGAGCCGCCGACGATAGCGAGCAACGGCCGCGCCGGATCCTTGAGCGCCCGCCCCAACGCCTCCAGTTCATCGCGCAACAGGTCGCCCGCGCCTGCCTCAGGTGCGAAGCGCGCCACGCCGTGGGTGGAGACCTGCGCCCGGTGCGCACTGCCGAAGGCATCCATCAGATAGATGTCGCACAGCTTCGCGTAACGCCGAGCTAGGATTTCATCGTCGGCTTTCTCGCCACGATTGAAACGCACGTTCTCCAGCAACACCACGTGCCCCGCCTCGGGCGCGGGATCGCGGTCCAGGTAATCGGTTACGAGTGACACTTTATCGTCGAGCAATTCGCTCAGTCGCTCGGCTACCGGGCTCAGCGAGAACTTCTTTTCGGGCTTGCCTTCCTCGGGGCGACCGAAGTGCGACATCAGCATCAGACGGGCACCGGCATCAAGCAATTTTTTTATACCGGGCAGTGCGGCACGAATGCGTGTGTCATCGACAATCCGCGCGTCCTTGACGGGCACGTTGAAGTCCACCCGCACAAGTACACGCTTGTCCTTGAAATCGAAATCCGCTGTGGTCTTGTACGCCATGGATCAGGCGCGACCGTACATCGCCGCAGCCGTATCGAGCATGCGATTGGAGAAGCCCCACTCGTTGTCATACCACGAGCACACCTTCGCCATTCGCCCTTTGACCTTGGTGAAGCCCGCGTCGTAAGTCGAGGAAGACGGATTGTGATTGAAATCGATCGACACCAGCGGAGCGTCGTTATAGGCAAGCACACCATTCAAACGCCCGTCCGCCGCTTCGCGCATCGCACGGTGAATGTCCTCGACTGAAACCTCGCGTCCGAGGGTGAGCGTGAGATCCACGAAGGAGACATTCATTGTCGGTACACGAATAGCAAAACCGTCGAGCTTGCCATCGAGTTCGGGCAGTACCAGACCGATGGCCTTGGCAGCACCGGTGGAAGTCGGGATCATGCTTGCCGTCGCGGCCCGCGCGCGGCGCAGATCCTTGTGATACACATCGAGCAGATTCTGGTCGTTGGTAAAGGAATGCACCGTGTTCATGATGCCGCCTTCAATGCCTGCCAGTTCGTGCATGACCTGCGCAATCGGCGCCAGGCAGTTGGTGGTGCACGAGGCGTTGGAGACGATCGTGTGTTTGTCGGGATCGAGCGTATCGTGATTGACGCCGTACACAATGGTGGCATCCACGCCATCCTTGGCCGGCGCCGAGAGCAGCACCTTTTTGGCACCCGCCTTCAGATGTTGTTCAGCCTTGGCACGCGTGGTGAACAGCCCGGTGCATTCGAGTACCAGATCGACGCCCAGCTTGCCCCACGGCAGTTGCGTCGGATCGCGCTCGGCGAGTACGCGCACCGCGTCGCCGTTGACCACCAGGCAATCCTTTTCTACGCGTACGTCACCAGGGAAACGCCCATGTACCGAATCGAAACGCGTCAGATGCGCATTGGTTTCGGCGTCACCCAGATCGTTGATCGCGACCACCTGCAGCTCATCGCGATGCCCGCTCTCGTACAACGCCCGCAGAATATTGCGCCCGATGCGTCCATAGCCGTTGATACCTACCTTGATCATTGCTCGTTTCTCCTCGAAGGACTACTCTCGTTAATGATTTTTTGCCGCCGCCAGCGCTTCACGCACCGCGGAGGCAACATGGGCCACGGTAAAGCCCAGCTCATCGAAAACCTGTTTGGCCGGCGCCGATTCACCGAAGCGCTCCAGGCCAACCACGCGCCCGTGCAAACCCACAAAGCGGTACCAGGGCATGGTGACACCCGCTTCCACCGCGACCCGGGCAGTGATCGATTCGGGTAGTACTGCGTTCTGCCAATCGGCATCCTGGGCGAGAAACAGCTCCTGACACGGCATCGAAACCACCCGCGTGGGCGTGCCCTCCTTGCCCAGCGCCTCGGCCGCTTCCATGGCCAGGCCCACTTCCGAACCGGTCGCCATTATCAAAGCCACCGGCGGCGCATCAGGTTCGTGCAGCACGTAGCCGCCACGGCGGATCGCCTCGATCTGCTGTGCCTTGCGCTCGTAATGCGGCACCGACTGGCGGGTCAGCACGAGCGTGGTTGGTCCGTCGCGGCGTTCGATCGCATCACGCCAGGCGACGGCGGTTTCCACGTCATCGGCCGGACGCCACAGCGTGAGGTTCGGCATCGCACGCAGACTCGCCACGTGTTCCACCGGCTGGTGCGTCGGGCCGTCCTCGCCGAGACCGATCGAATCGTGGGTATAAACGAGGATGGTCGGATAATGCGCCAAGGCAGCCAGACGTATGGCATTGCGCGCGTAGTCGGAGAAAGTGAGAAAGGTGCCGCCGTAGGCAATGAGACCGCCATGCACGGCCATGCCGTTCAGGATCGCCGTCATGGCGAATTCACGCACGCCCCAGTGCAGATAATTACCCGCCGGCTTGCCGGGCTTGACGACTTTGGCCTCGGGCCAGTACGTGTCGTTAGAGGGTGTCAGATCCGCCGATCCGCCGACGATCTCGGGTAGCGTCGGCGCGAGCACCGCGAGCGTCGCGCCCGAGGACTTGCGCGTCGCCTGCGCCTTGCCGCTCTTGGCGACGTGAGCGATATGCTGCTCGACCGTCTCGGTCCATTCCGCCGGCAATTCGCCCGCCAGCCGGCGTTTCAGTTCTTTTGCGAGCTTCGGGTGCGCCTTCTCGTAGGCGGCAAAGCGTTCGTGCCATTCAGCTTCGGCCTGCTCGCCACGGGTGCGCGCATCCCAACCAGCATAGATATCTTCGGGAATCTCGAACGGCGGCGACGTCCAGCCGAGTTCCTTGCGCGCCTTGGCGACTTCTTCATCGCCCAGCGCGCTACCGTGCGTGGCCGCCGTGCCCTGCTTGTCGGGCGCGCCGAAACCGATGATGGTGCGCGCCAGAATCAAGCTCGGCCGCTGCGTCTCGGCGCGCGCCTCCGTGAAGGCTTTTTTCACGGCCTCGGCATCTTGGCCGTCGATCGGCCCCACCGTATGCCAGTCATAGGCTTCAAAGCGCTTTTTGGTGTCGTCGTGGAACCAGCCCTTGACC
>JBOHZI010000108.1:0-7302 GCA_050738295.1 Gammaproteobacteria bacterium | reverse complement strand
GCGCTGGAGTGCATGCATCCATTGTAATGGGCGCTGATGCTGTAATCCCACTATGTGACGCATTTTCATTACAATGGCCGCGCTCATCAAAGGAAACAAGCATGCTGAAAACCGAAACCGTACTGGCCGATTTGGTCGGCATCCCCTCAGTGAGCAGCGTTTCGCCCGAGTTCGATGGGCCGAACCGGCCTGTGATCGATCGTCTCGCCGACTATCTGGACGGGGTTGGTTGCACGGTTGAGGTGATGCCTCTGCCGGATGCCCCGGGCAAGGCCAACCTGATTGCAACCCTCGGCAGCGGCGAGGGCGGTGTGGTGCTCGCAGGTCACAGCGACACGGTGCCCTACGATGAGTCCGGCTGGAACAGCGATCCCTTTGCACTAACTGCGCGCGACGCTCGCCTGCACGGTCTGGGCGCGGCCGATATGAAGGGCTTTATTGCCCTCTCCGTAGCACTCGCCTCGCGGCTCGATGCGAAGCGCTTGAAGCATCCACTGCATCTGATCGTGACGGCCGATGAGGAAAGTCACATGTATGGCGCGCGCGTACTGGTCGAGGCGGGGCGTCCCAAGGCCGACTACTGCATCATTGGCGAGCCGACCGATCTGAAACCGGTGCGCATGCACAAGGGCATCTTGATGGAGGCACTCGAAATTCACGGCCGCAGCGGTCATTCGAGCGATCCGGCTGCGGCGCCCAATGCACTCGATGGCCTCAGCCGTGTGCTAAATGCCTTGCAGGTCTGGCGCGAAGCATTGAGCGCGCGGTTCCGTGCTCCCGATTTCGCGGTGCCTTACCCCACGTTGAATTTTGGTCATGTGCATGGCGGGGATAATCCGAATCGCATCTGCGCCGAGGCCGAGCTTCACATCGACCTGCGTCTGGTGCCCGGCATGCAGCCCGAGGACATCCGAGCTGAACTTGATGTGTGTGTGAATCAGGCACTGGCCGGCAGCGGGTGCAGTTATCGAAGGCACACGCTTTTTGAGGGTGTTAGCGCGTTCGAAACTGCGGTGGACAGCCGCCTGGTGCAGGCGGCCGAGCGCCTCTCGGGCGAAACCGCCCAGGTGGTGTCGTTCGCCACTGAGGCGGGGTTCTTTACGAGCATGGGGATGGAAACCATCGTCATGGGGCCGGGGCGCATTAGTCAGGCCCATCAACCGAACGAATATGTGGAACAGGCCTCGCTGGCCGCGGGCGACGCATTGATTGAAAAGCTGGTGGCCGAACTGACGACATAAGGCAGGCTCTGGCGCATGCGAAAATGGCGGCATGAAATCCAATAGTCTGACCCGCACCGAACGGCGTGCGGCCGAGTCCCTTGCGGGCATTTTTGGTCTGCGCATGTTCGGCCTGTTTCTGCTTTACCCCGTGTTTGCCGGCTATGCCCACAGCTTGCCCGGAGCGACGGCGCTGACCATCGGCATTGCGCTTGGCATCTACGGCCTCACGCAGGCTTTGCTGCAGCTGCCGTTCGGCATGGTCTCGGATCGTATCGGGCGCAAGCCGGTGATCGCTCTGGGCCTAGTGATCTTCGTGATCGGCAGTATCGTTGCGGCCCTGGCTCACGGCATCGACGGCATTATCGTGGGGCGTGCCGTGCAGGGTGCGGGCGCAGTCGGCGCGGCAACGCTTGCGCTTGCGGCCGATCTCACCCGGGCCGAGCATCGCACCAAGGCCATCGGCATGATCGGTGGCGGCATCGGTCTGGCCTTCGGGGTGGCCGTGATCGCCGGACCCGCGATCAACGCCGCGGCCGGGCTGGAAGGCATTTTCGGCATCACGGCGATACTCGGGGCGTGTGGCCTGGTGGTGCTCTGGCTTGCCGTGCCCACGCCGCTGCGCTCACTGCGGCATCGCTCGAATCAGGCGGTGCCGGCGCAACTCGGGCAGGTGCTGAAGAATCGTGAACTGCAACGGCTCTATGCCGCCATTTTCGCCCTGCATCTGATGCTGGCGGCGTTGTTTCTGGTGCTGCCCTCGATGCTGGGACACATTGCGGGGCTCGCCAAAAGCAGCGAATGGCTGTTCTATCTTCCAGTGCTCACGGTGGGGTTGCTGTTGATGGTGCCGGCGGTGATTCACGCCGAACGCCGTGGGCGGATCAAGCCTGTCGCCCTCGGTGCAATCGCCATGCTCGCATTGACCCCGCTCTGGCTGAGCCTTGGCGGTAGTCATCTGGTGTGGCTCGCACTGATTCTGGCTGTGTTTTTCGGCGCCTTCACTCTGATGGAAGCCCTGCTGCCATCGCTAATCTCGCGTCTGGCCCGCCCCGAAAGCAAGGGCAGCGCGCTTGGCGTTTATTCGACCGCGCAGTTTCTGGGTATTTTCGTCGGCGGGGTACTGGGCGGGCTGCTGCTTGGGCGTGCCGGTGCCATCGGCGTATTCGTGCTGGTCGGAGCTACCGGATTGGTATGGCTGGCGTTTTTCTCAACCCTCAAGCCCCCGCGTATGCTGGCCAGCCGAATGTTTACGGTCGATGCGTCCAATCCGGCGCAGGCTCGGCGTCTGGCGCACGATCTGGAGGCCGTGCCGGGGGTGGAAGAAGCGGTCATCCTGGCCGAAGAGGGTATGGCCGTGGTACGCGTTGATCCCGCGCGGCTGGACGAGGCCGAACTGGCTCGAATCATGCCGGATTCCGCTTCTGCGGCAGTGTAGAATGACCGATCTATATATTTTCAGCGGACAGGGGACGACAATATGGCAAGCCGCGGCGTAAACAAGGTGATTCTGGTAGGGAATCTGGGCGCCGACCCGGAAGTGCGCTACACCCAGAGCGGTTCTCCGGTAGCCAATCTGCGCATTGCAACCAGCGAGCGCTGGAAGGACAAGCAGAGTGGGGAACCACAGGAACGGACGGAATGGCACCGCGTGGTGCTGTTCGGGAAATTGGGCGAAATCGCCGAGCAATATCTCAAGAAAGGCTCGCAGGTCTACATTGAAGGTCGCTTGCAGACCCGCAAGTGGCAGGGCCAGGACGGCCAGGACCGCTACAGCACCGAAGTGGTGGGCAATGACATGCAGATGCTCGGTGGCAGAGGCGGCAGTGGTGGCAGCCAGTCGTCGGACAATTACGATGCCTCTGGCGGTATGACCGAACCCGCAAACAGCGCACCGCTCGAAGACGACGATATCCCATTCTGACAAGGTACCAATGAGTAGTGTCCGGAGCAAATATTTCAGGACGTTTGATGCGTACGATGGGTATCCAAGTTCCATGGCAGATTACGGCAAGTAGAGGAATTGAGATGCCACGTACAAGGAGGAAAGTTTGCTGTGAATAACTCCGAGGGCGAGAATCGGAAACCCGAAACCGGGGAACATAGCCCGGAAGTCAGGGCACTGGTTCCCTACTACGAATATCCAGACAACGAGATAACTCTCGTTGAGGTTGGAGCGAGGTTGTGGCACTACTGGAAACTGATGCTCGCGGTTTTTGTGTTGTGCGTGGCTGGCGCCTTGGCCTTTGCTTTTACGGTTCCTTTTTCTTACGCTTATAGCACGATAATCGGTATTGGGTCACGGGTAGTCGGTACCCAGGTTCAATCCATTGAATCTTCTGGATCTGCGGCGTCGAAGTTGAAAAATGGTTATCTGCCCAAGGTTGTGGAGCAATACGCGAAAGCGCATCATATCAATCCAAATAAATTCAACTTCCATGTCGAAGCCCCGCCGGGAGCTGATCTGGTCGTTATTTCGGGTAAGGGTACGCTGACGCAAGCCGATGATTATATGGCGATCGAGCAAGCTGCGGCACAGATGTTGATTGCCGCGGATGACCGAGTGACAAAAAGCCAGCAGGCGCAGTTGCAAACACAACTAGCACAAGCCCAGGCGGCGCTGGATCAGCTGCAGGACCCGCAAAATCAGAAGCTGCTGAAATCGCAGATCGATAGCCTGGAAGCCTACAAAAAGCAGGCTCAGGGTCAGCAAATTACCGCAAGTCACCATGCGGGCAACGCCAGCAATGCCATGACGCTGCTTTTGCTGGGGACTCAGGCTCAGCAGTCCGATCAGCAATTATCGACGCTGCAACAACAGTTGAATAATTTGTCCAGCAACATAGCAAGTCAGAAATCCTCCGTGGATAGCTTGAAGACCCAACTCAATAACCTTGAAGTTACAAGAATAGTTGCGGGGCCGATGCGATCACTAAAACATGTCGGAATGGGGTGGCCCACTATCATAGTTATTGGCGCAATCATGGGTGTTTTTCTGGGATTGATAGCCTCTCTTTCGGTTAACTTTGTCCTTGCCGTAAGAAAACGCATCATGCATGAAAAAGTTTGAATGTCTTAACTTCCGGTTTTATGGGGTGTGAATGCCGGAAAGTTAATCGAGACGATGAGTCGGGACGATTTTCATACAGTGTATGACCCGTGTACGGTACACAAAAGAGAGCCGTGTAATACACGAGTGAAACAGTGAAGCAATAGTAGGAGTAATGGAATGCGGATTTTGATATTGGGCGGCGATGGCTTTTGCGGTTGGCCGACAGCATTGCATCTGTCGGCGCTGGGGCACGAAGTCGCCATCGTGGATAATCTTTCCCGGCGCCAAATCGATCTTGAGCTCGAATGCGAATCGCTCACGCCGATTCGCCCCATGGGTGAACGCTTGCGAGTATGGAAAGAAGTCTCCGGTCGCGATATCGAATTTCATAATTTCAATGTTGCCCGTAATTACCAACGTTTAGTCGATCTTTTAGAGAGTTCGCGTCCGGACGCTGTCGTACACTTTGCAGAGCAGCGTGCTGCTCCGTATTCAATGAAATCCAGCTATCACAAGCGTTATACGGTCGATAACAATCTGAACGCCACGAATAATCTCCTTGCCGCCGTGGTGGAAAGCGGCTTGGATATCCACATTGTTCACCTCGGCACCATGGGCGTTTATGGTTACGGTACTGCGGGCATGAAAATACCGGAAGGGTACCTACGTATCAAAATAGAAACCGATGATGGACGATTGCTCGAGAACGAAATTTTGTATCCGGCCAATCCGGGTAGCATTTATCACATGACAAAAACTCAGGATCAGTTAATGTTTTTTTATTACAATAAAAACGATCAAGTACGGGTCACCGACCTTCATCAAGGTATAGTCTGGGGAACGCAAACGCGCGAAACAAAGCTGGACGAGCGCCTTATCAATCGTTTCGACTACGATGGTGATTATGGCACCGTGCTGAATCGATTCTTGATGCAGGCCGCTGTCGGATATCCGTTGACAGTGCATGGCACGGGCGGGCAAACACGTGCCTTTATCCATATTCAGAATACGGTTAAATGCGTCCAGCTGGCGTTGGAAAATTCCCCTGAGCATGGTTCGCGGGTGCAAATACTCAATCAGATGACCGAGTGTCATCGTGTGCGCGAACTCGCAAAAATGATATCTGACCGGACCGGTGCAAAGGTTGAGCATTTGAAGAATCCACGCAACGAGGCGGACGAAAACGAATTGCATGTAAGCAACGATACCTTCATCGGTATGGGGCTGGATCCTATCACTCTAAGCGGCGGATTGATGGAAGAGGTAACCGAAATTGCTACCCGGTACGCCGACCGATGCAATAAAGGCAAAATACCTTGTGTGTCGGTCTGGAACGCAACGCGTCAGCGCGAGCTTGCAAATAAAGAGCACGGTGGAGCAAACGAGCCGAAAGAAAAAATGACGAGTCGGTCAAATTGATCCGTTTGCTTCCAGAAGCGATGTGGAAATACATGGAGTGTACCCGCGCTTATTGATTCTTAGGTACGATTTATAGCGGCGAGCATGAGCAGCGGACTTTTTCACTTTCCGACGTGCAGGGTAAAGCATTGAGGCATGGATCGCGCATGACTGGATTACCCGCCTGGGTTGGCTGGCCGGGAACAGATCCCGCACCGGGGCACGGCTGGTTACCTGGTCCGAAGCTCCGTTTCACGATTTTGGGCCTCACCTACGCCTTTCTTGCCCTCGCTCTGACTGTCAACTACGCTTACGGTACGGCCTTCTTTCTGCTCGCGATTATTGGACTCTACGTCGGATTACGCCGTGGCTTCATCAACGGTCTGACGCGAGCGGAACGGCTCGTCATGCTTGCTTTCGCTGTCTACGTCGGCGTCGCCATTGCGAGTTATCTGCTTGGTACCCGGACCAATATAGGATTTCGCTTTTTAGGGCGTGATCTTCGGTTGCTTTTGTTTGTACCAGTTTACCTGGCGGTTCGCTGGTCCCGACCCAGGTGCGAACATGTAGTTTGGGCATTGGCGCTAGGCACCTTTGGGACGGCTCTGACAGCTATATTTGGCACGATAGAGGGATTACCGCATCTTTTAGAAGGAGTTACAGGAACCCATATTGTATTCGGTGATCTGGGCATGCTCCTGGGCATTTTGTCGCTGGTGCTTGCTTTCGCACAAAGTCAGGAATTGTTGCGTAGGCGATTTCTCTGTTGCTTATCTATACTGGCTGCGACAGCAGGCATAGTGGTGCTGATTCTCGCGCACGCCAGGGGCGGGATGCTTGCAGTACCATTGATGGCGATTGCAGCCGGATTCGCGGCACCGTGGCGTGTGTATTGGCGTATAACCACAGTTTTTGGAATCCTTGTAGTTTGCTTTGCGGTGGTGGCTGGGCTTTGCCTGGTTCGCTATCAGCCCTTGTGGCAGGCGTATAACCATTTCAGGCTTGCACTCCGGGTTGATCGTTCTAATGTCCTGAATCGCAGATGCATTAATTCACATAACCTGTTATCCGCATTGGTTGTCCATGGCAGGTATGTAAAGCCGCTCGGAGCTTCACTCAAGTTGGTGCGGACGCCATTGGTCACGGAGGGTTGCTCTCAAGGCGGATATGCGATGCAGTTATCGAATCCACTTAGCAAGCATGAACCCTATGTCGCGACGTTTCGGCGTAATGTGAACGGAATCGCTGCAGACAGTGCGATTGTGCTAGCTCATGGTCACGGCTCGTTCAGCCTGAACGGGGGTATTCCGAAGCGCGTGAGTACGTCGGGTCGGCAGTTCGGAAAATTTGTTCTACATGACTACCGAGTGGCACATCGTGCGCAATTTCTTAGAGTTGTGGTACCTCCAGGGGGTCAGCTATCCGTGATCCCCGTTCAGCGATTCAGGGGGGAATATACTTACCACCTGTTGTCGAATCCGACTGGGAGCAGGCTACTAATGTGGCATATTGCGCTGTCCGGGTTCATTGCGCATCCAATCCTGGGAGCTGGTGCGGGTGCATTCAACTCAATCGTTAGAAAACAGATCCGTGACCGATCGACCAATCCATCCTTGATGGGATATCAGCACC
>JBOHZI010000107.1:0-7314 GCA_050738295.1 Gammaproteobacteria bacterium | reverse complement strand
CTTCGCCGGTGCTCCACGCCACGGGTAATAATACAGCGGCAACCGATCCTGCAGCCTTCGTCGATCCTTTCATTGGCACCGGCAACGGGGGCAAGGTTGCCGGCGATGTGGACACGTTCCCCGGGGCGGTTACGCCGTTCGGGATGCTGAGTTGGAGTCCGACGACACCTTCGCGACCCGAGGGCGGCGATTACGCCTATCAGGATCACGCGATCCAGGGATTCAGCCTCACCCATGTGTCGGGTCCGGGCTGTTCCGCCGGCGGCGAAGTGCCGATCCTGCCAACCACTGGTGCCATTGGTGCTCATCCGGGGAAGGCTGCCGAGCCGTTCGACCACAAGCATGAAAACGCGAGTCCCGGCCGTTATGGGGTGACCCTGGCCACGGGAACGGCGTCAGCCATCCAGGCGACCTTGACCGCGACCCCGCGGACCGGACTCGGCTTGTTCCGGTTCCCGGCGGTGAGCCATGCCAACTTCCTGTTCAAGGTGGCCGATGCCCAGGCCGGAAGCTCGGCCTCTTCGGTACGCATCGTCGGCACCCATGAGCTGGCCGGCAGCGTGTCGGCCGGTCACTTCTGCGGCACGGCCAGTGGCACCGTGCTCTATTTCGTTGCTTCTTTCGACCATCCCTTCACCAGCTACGGCACCTGGGAAGGCGGCGAACTGAAGTCCGGTTCGCGCGGCAACGAGGGAGCCGATACCGGAGCCTGGGTCAGCTTCGATACCCGTAAGCAGCGGGACGTCGAGCTGAAAGTGGCCATTTCGTATGTCAGCACCGCTGACGCGCAGCAGAATCTGGACAAGGAGGATCCGGGCTGGAACCTCAAGGCCATAGCGGCCAAGGCGCGCCAGGACTGGAATCGCCTGCTGTCCCGAATAGCCGTAAGTGGCGGCACGCACGACCAGACGGTGCAGTTCTACAGCGCGTTGTACCACACGCTGTTGCATCCGAACATCTTCTCCGATGTCAATGGTGAGTACATGGGATTCGATCGTAAGGTACACCACTTAGCGCAGGATCAGGCCGCGCAGTACGCCAACTTTTCCGGGTGGGACATCTATCGTTCGGAGATACCGTTGCTCGCTCTGCTGACCCCGCATCGGGTAAGCAACATGATGCGCTCGCTCCTCAACGATCAGAAGCAGGGTGGCTGGCTGCCGAAGTGGGCCTACGACAACGATTACACCGGTGTGATGAACGGCGATGCAGCCGATCCGGTGATCGCCGAGGCCTACACCTTCGGTGCCCGCGATTTCGATACCAAGGCAGCACTGGCGGCCATGGTCAAGGGAGCGACGCAAACCCCCGAACCGGAAGCCTGGGCGGGGACCTTTGCAGAACGACCGAACCTGCACGCTTATGACCGGCTCGGCTATGTGCCCGGGAACGCTTCCGAAACACTCGAGTATGCCGTCGCCGACTTCTCCATCGCTCGTTTTGCGCACGCGCTTGGCGATCCCACAACCTACCGGAAATTCCTGAAGCAGTCGGGCAACTGGCGCAACACGTTCGACGTCCATGCTTCGTTCCGCGGCTTCGCGGGGTACTCGGAACCGCGCGCGGTGGACGGGTCGTATGCCAAGGGACCGGGCTTCAATATTCGCCCGCACGCCTACGGGCAGCGCGGCTTCGAGGAAGGCAATACCATCCAGTACACGTGGATGGTGCCGCAGGATCTGCACGGGCTCATCGCTGCGATGGGCGGCGATAAGGTGGCGGTGAAGCGGCTCGATACCTTGTTCGAGCATCTCAACGTCGGCCCCCGGCTGCCTTACTACTGGGCCGGCAACGAGCCTGCGCTCACTATGCCCTGGATCTACGACTACGCCAGGGCTCCGTACAAGACGCAGGCCCTGGTGCATCGCCTGATTACCGAGGTGTATGCGGATGCGCCCGGCGGCGAGCCCGGCAATGATGACCTGGGTGCCATGAGTTCGTGGCTGGTCTGGGCGTATCTGGGGATGTATCCGGAAAGCCCCGGTGCGCCGGTGCTGGTTCTGGGTGCGCCGGTATTTCCGCACGCGACGCTGCGCCTGGGCAATGGCCATCGGGTCACGATTTCGGCGCCGGGTGCTTCGACTAGCACCTACGTCGGCGGGCTTACCATCAACGGCAAGGATTGGCACAAGGACTGGCTGCCATCCTCCCTGCTGACCAGCCCGCATGCGCCCAAGACCACAGCGTTACGGTTCAGGATGCAGGCCAAGCCGGAGAAGTCATGGGGTGCCGCGTCGGCAGACCGACCGCCATCGTGGGCGCCGGCGTCGCCAACCGTTCCGCGCAAGCACGAATAAGTGCGAAGTCATGCCCCGATGGTGTGCGGGTGAATATGATCCGCACGCCGTCAGGATGTGAATGCATCGACGTGGGAGTATGGGCACAACGATGAGCGATAGCTCCAGGACCGAGCGCGTCAGCAGCAATCGTGTTGCGATGGGTGTGATGACCACGATCTTCTTCATGTGGGGGTTCATCACCGTCCTGAATGACGTGTTGATTCCGCATCTGAAGGCCTTGTTCACGCTGAACTATGCCGAAGTGATGCTGGTGCAGTTCACCTTCTTCGGCGCGTACTTCCTGATGTCGCTGCCTTCGGGCAAGGTGGTGTCGCGTTTCGGTTACCGCATCGGCATTATCGTCGGTCTGGCCGTCACCGGGATCGGCGCTCTGCTGTTCATTCCGGCTGCGTACTGGCAGACCTATCCGTTGTTTCTTGTGGCGTTCTTCGTGCTGGCCAGCGGCATCACACTGCTGCAGGTGGCGGCCAATCCCTACGTCAGCCTGCTCGGGCCGCTCCGTTTGGCGTCGAGTCGGCTGAATCTTGCGCAGGCGCTCAATTCGCTCGGAACCTTTCTGGCGCCCAAGCTCGGCGGTCTGCTGATTCTCTCAACGGCCGTGCTGGGCGCAGTGGAACTGGCGAAATTGACGCCGGTACAACAAGCCGCCTACCGGTTGCAGCAGGCCCATAGCGTCCAGGGGCCGTATCTCGGTATCGCAATCGTGTTGTTTATCCTTGCGATCGTGGTGTGGCTGTTTCGCCTGCCACGGCTGGAAAACAGCGTCGAGAACGATGCTTCGCATCACCGCTTCGCCGATGCGCTGGCGCTGCGTCGAGTGTGGCTGGGCATGATCGCCATCTTCGTGTACGTCGGAGCGGAAGTGTCGATCGGCAGCTTCATGATCAACTACCTGCATCTGCCCGGAATCGGCAACATGAGCGAAGCCCGCGCGGCCGGTTTCGTGTCGCTGTATTGGGGTGGCGCCATGATCGGCCGGTTTATTGGCTCGGCTTTGCTGACCCGCATTGATACCCGACGCCTGCTTGCCTTCAACGCCGGTGTCGCGGGTCTGTTGGTAATCGCCACGATGGCCACACACGGTGATATAGCGGTCGTGACCATTGTCGCGGTCGGCCTGTTCAACTCGATCATGTTTCCCAACATCTTCACCCTGGGTATCGAGAAGTTCGGACCGCTGACCGGCAAGGTATCGAGTTTGCTGGTGATGGCGATCGTCGGCGGAGCGGTGATCCCGCTGGCACAAGGTGGGTTGGCGGACTGCATCGGCTTGCATCACGCTTTCGTGCTGCCGCTTTTATGCTATGTGTACATCGTGTTCTACGGGCTGAAAGGATCACGCGTCTCATGAAGCAAACCGTGGTTTGTTTCGGTGAGGTGCTGATCGATTTTCACGCGCAGGCGCCGTCCGAGCCCGGTGTACCGCCTACGTTCGTGGCGCACGCCGGCGGCGCACCCGCCAACGCTGCGGTCGCGATCGCACGTCTTGGCGGGAAGGCATCGTTCATAGGCATGTTGGGCTGCGACATGTTTGCGGACATGCTGCTCGCGCAACTGCGCGCCAGCGGCGTCGCGGTTGACCATGTCGCACGCACCGATGCCGCCAACACTGCGCTGGCGTTCGTGTCGCACGACGCGCATGGCGAACGCAGCTTCAGCTTCTATCGTCCGCCTGCGGCGGATTTGCTGTTCCGCGAGGCGGATTATTCTCCCGCCGCATTTGCCGACGCCGCGGTTTTCCATGCCTGCTCCAACAGTTTGACCGAAGCACCGATTGCCGCAGCTACGCTGGACGGCATGACCCGTGCACGCGCTGCGGGTGCGTTGGTCAGCTTTGACATGAATCTGCGCCCGGCGCTGTGGGCGCGCGACGAGGATCCAACACCGCGTGTGTGGCAGGCCTTGGCGCTTGCGGATCTGGTCAAGCTGAGTGCGGAGGAATTGACTTTCCTGAGCGCAGGCATGAGCAGCGAGCAAGCGGTGATCGAACGCCTGTGGCAATGCCGCGCAAGCTTGCTGGTGGTAACCGACGGCGCAGGAGCGGTGCGCTGGTTCACGTCTAATCGTGAAGGCCGGTTGCTGGCATTTCGCGTTGACGCCGTCGATACCACAGCTGCCGGTGATGCTTTCACCGGTGGCCTGTTGCGCGGCTTGGTCACGGCCGGCGTAGACGCGGATGGCTTGTCGGTACTCGCCGAGGACGGTGCTCAACGCGACGCACTGTTGCGTTTCGCCGCCGCCTGCGGAGCACTGGCCGTCACCCGTACAGGATCGTTCGCCGCCATGCCGACGCTGGCCGCGGTGAACAGTTTTCTGGAACTCCACCATGAATAGCTTTCCCGACTTTCGTTCGTCCACATTTCTGTGCGAACACATCCGCCAGACCTTGGCGTTCTACCACCCGCATTGTCTCGATCCGGCCGGTGGATGCTTTAACTATTACCGCAACAACGGCGATATCTATGACCGCTCGCACCGGCATCTGGTCAGCAGCACACGTTTCGTCTTCGACTACGCGATGGCCGCTCGGCACTTCGGCGATCCCGCCTACCTCGATGCGGCACGCCACTGCCTGGCGTATCTACGCGACGTGCATCGCAACCCCGTGACCGGTGGCTACGCCTGGACAATTCGCGACGCCAAACCCGAAGACACCACCAACCATTGCTACGGCGTCGCCTTCGTGCTGGTCGCCTACGCCAACGCGCGGCGTGCGGGCATCGCCGAAGCCACCGGGTGGATGGATGAAACCTGGGATCTGCTGGAACGGCATTTCTGGGACTCAGAAGCCGGTCTGTATCGCGACGAGGCCGATGCTGAATGGCATTTTTCTCCCTATCGCGGCCAGAACGCCAACATGCACCTATGCGAGGCGATGCTGAGTGCATTCGAGGCCAGCCACGACCGCCGTTATCTGGATCGCGCATTGATGCTCGCCGATCACATGACGCGCAGGCAGGCGGCGGAAACGGACGGTCTGGTGTGGGAGCACTACGACGAGCATTGGAAAGTAGATTGGGATTACCACCGTGACAATCCGAAGGACCTGTTTCGCCCCTGGGGTTTTCAGCCGGGGCACCAAACCGAATGGGCAAAGCTGCTGTTGATACTCGGCCGTCACCTCGACGCCGACTGGCTGTTACCGACTGCGCGGCACTTGTTCGATACCGCTGTCGCGTACGCCTGGGACGGCGAATACGGAGGCCTGTGCTACGGCTTTGCGCCTGATGGTTCGATCTGCGACGGAGACAAGTACCACTGGGTGCAAGCGGAGTCGCTGGCCGCCGCCGCGCTGTTGGCCGAGCGCAGCGGCGACGCAAAATATTGGCAGTGGTACGAAGACCTGTGGCGGTATGCTTGGGCGCACTTCGTCGATCATCAATACGGCGGATGGTACCGCATCCTCACCCGCAACAACCGCCAATACAATGATGAGAAGAGTCCCGCCGGCAAAACCGATTACCACAACATGGGCGCGTGTTACGAAGTACTCAACGTGGTTGGCAAGGCGGCACACCTTAAATCATGAAGGCAGAAAACAACTTAATAGGTGCTCGCGCGAAATTTTGAAATGGGGAATACCGTATGAAGCGTTTAACAAAACGTTGTGTTAGGAACTGGAGATCGCGATCCCCAACATGTTGTGCTTGGGGCACGTCATGAATCACGACACGACATCTATCCGACCTTGGGGGCGCAACATAATTACACGTGCCTGGCGGGGTCAGGAGCCATTGTGGCTCGTGTTCTGGATTTACAACGTCCTAGTCGGATTCCTGTTCAATCTTTTCCTCGGCTGGTTATTGGATATGCATTTGTTGCATGCTGCACTTGCGTTATCTATTTTCCTGCTGGCGTATGCTGTTTGGATATTGGTTGCGATCTGGCGCTGCGCGGCGAACTCCATGGCGTTGTGGCTCTTTCTGGCTCGTCTGATTGTGATCATCAACGTGGTGTGGAGCGTGTGGAGGATTGTCCACTCGCTTGTTTAACTACAAGACTATGCTGTTCCCCCTCAGTAGTCCAAGTGTCAGTGGGTAGCGAGCAGCCGGAGCACGCAGCGGATTTTTTGGATTCTGGATAGCTCAGGGGCAGGACCAATTTATTGTGGAGCGATTCGGCTCAGTGGTGTAGAAGCCTGCGGGTGGTGGTGGCGAGCATTGCAGTGTCCGCCGCGAGTCGCTCGAACCAAGATGTGAAGGCTTCGTCGGCAATCTCTGTATCCGTGAGTTGTGGGCGGATCGACTTTAGTGTCTCCGGTTTTGCCTTGTCTTCGAGCGCGCTGGCTACGGCATCGAGGCGTCGCAGTATCTCCTCGCCTTGATTGCGTTCGGAGTTCGACAGTGTCCCACCGCCGAGCGCCACCGTGAATCGCACGGTGTTGTCTGCCAGACGGCGCAGATAGGTCATGAATCCGAGTGCCGCGCGGACGTCACCACGCTCGCGACGGGGCTCCGAAAGCATACGGCGCAGAGTGGCATCAGCATTGTCGCTCGCCCGTTCGACCTGGTGGCGTGCCTGCATCAATTCGGTATGCGAAAGCTGACCGTCGCCGGGCAGGGTAAAGGCAAGCGCCAGGTATTCACGCTCGGCGCGTACAGCTGTGGCGCATTGCGGAAGGAAGGCGCCACGCTGCCACAGCGGCCACAACAGGTAGGCTGCCGCAAGCCCAAGCAATCCGCCGAAGATGGTATCCACGCCGCGGGCGATGATCAGGCTGCTCGAAGCACCCGGGATCAGCACGCCGAGAAGAAGCAGAACCATCGGTGTCAGCATGACCACGCCGAGGCCGTAGTGACTGCGGATAAAGAAGAACGTGCCCCACGCGAATAGCACAATGGCCACCAGTTCGGCCACCGTACCATGCACCAGAAAAACGAGTCCGCCGGCAACGAGTACACCGGCCAGTGTGCCGCCCGTCCGTTGCCACAGTCTCCGCCAGGTGGCACCGAATTCCGGTTGCAGCACGAGGATCGTCGTCATCGGCAACCACAATGGGTGGGTCACACTGAAT
>JBOHZI010000106.1:0-7353 GCA_050738295.1 Gammaproteobacteria bacterium | reverse complement strand
GAATCCTGGAGTTCAGATCGGTAACGGGCACCGCTGGGGGCATAGGCCAGTGTGAGCGTGGTGGTGGCGTTCTGGACCGTCTCGGCCAGTCCCCGCCGATCGTAGCTCACCGAGTAGCCGGCGCCGTTGGTGATCCGCCCCGCCGGATCGTAGACGATGCCGCCGCCCGTCACGCCTCGTTACCGGTTGCCAATAAACCTTATATTATTAGTCTTGACCACTTTGGTTCCCGATCTCTTTACCAAGTTCGGTTTGTGCTTCTTTGGCTTTATTCAGCCACAAAGGACTCCAATCTCTTTTTGTCGCATCTAAAGTCATCATCAGTATGAATAGTTTTGAACCGAATTCGTCTTCATTCCCAGAAAATTTATTGAGCTTTTTTATGACAATAGTTTCTTTATTTGTGATAAAAAATTTCCAAATTGCCGCTTGCAGCAAGTATAGTCGAGCATGCCTTATCTCATGGCCCAAACAAATTTTTTTGTTTACAGGGCCAAGATTCATCAAATGGGTAGAAGTTGTTACGAGCAAAACCCTATAAAATAAATTATTATTAACAGCCAATCTGTCAATCTTGAAACCAGAGATCACAAGAGTATCCCCAGCAGCATTGCTTAAAGCGTCTTGTATGTTGTTAGGAAGATGTGTGCGCACCCATCGCGCCGCTGACTTCAAGTCATGGAAAACCGGCGGAACATCTAATTTATCCAGAATTTCATTCTCTACAGCATTTTGGCACTGCTCTGATTCTTGTATTCCCTTCAGGCTCGGTAAATTGTGGGCATATGCCGAAGAGCACAAACCGCCGTAAACGACCAATAGAACGAAAATACTAACGTTAATTGAAGATTTAATTACAGCCATAAATGCACTCCCCAGCCATTCCACGATTGTAGTTAAGGTAATGCGTTAATCTATTAGTACCGATAATACCGCTCATCATGAGCGTTTTATTTACTATGCCTTCGTCTAAATAACGAAGTTGACCGGCCTTATTATAGAGATAGAATGGCCTTATTGGCACTACATGTAACACATCGTTTCCTGAGAAATTAAGCATGTTATTAAAGTGTGTATGTGCAAGCGCTACAACTGCAGAATTTCCATACTTAGCTTCAAGGGCCTTAGTATATCGTCCCACGTGCGGCATCGTGTTATTTTTACCCCCTGGATAAGGCCGCACTCCAGGCTCCGTTGGCGAAGCTCCCTCCACCAATCTCCGCCACCGTGCCGCCCAGCACCGTCAGCGCCGTGGCCCGCAGCGCAACATCCTCCGCACTGGCATCGGGGGCCGCATTGCCGATCGCACCCCCCACGACCGCCGCCACAAAGGCCCCCAGGAATCCACTTTCGAAACTCCCGTTCGCATTATCGGTCACCACCGCCGAGATAGTGCCGCCGACTATCCCCTCGGCCACCCCGCGCTCGAGCAGTTGGGTCGTGGTGGGATTGGCTCCACCGGTCACCTCGCCAATGTAGCCCAGTGCTGCACCGAACGCCGCCCCCTCCAAGCCGGACTTGAGGTTCCCGCCACTGCCTATAAAGCCCGAGGTAAAACCACCCACGGCGCCCGCTGCCACGGGGTTGCCCGTGTAGTACAGCGTGACGAAGAAGGCCGCGATGCCGGCTGCTGCCGCAACGAACTGCTGGGCATCGCCCAGGCTGAACTCCCCCGTGGGATCGACATCGCTGAGCGGGTTGTCGCCCACATACACGTAGGGGCTGCTCGCGCCCGCCGGGTCCGGGGAGAGCCAGCGCCCCAGCGCCGGGACGTAGACCCGCGCGCCCAGTACCACCACGGCCAGGGTGTCGAACTGCTCCCCGCCCGTGTAGCCCCGCCGGGTGGGTAGATTCAGCGCCGAGGCCTGGGCCGTAGTGAGCATGTCCGACCAGTTCGTCGCCTCGCGCAGGCGCCCATAGGGGGCGTAGGCGAGCGCCTGCGGCGACGTCCCCGCCTGACCGACGAACGCTGCGGTACTTCCTTAGGCCATCGTGGTAGAGGTAGTGGAAACCGCTGCTGGCATCGCTTCTTGTGGTGATCTGGCCGACCATTAGGCCCCCTGCTACGATCACCTGGCGGTAGGAGACGGTGCCATCGGAGGCCTGCTGCACCCGAAACGCCCCGCCCGCGAGATACCACACCGTGGCGGTGGTGCCCGAGGCCCGCTCGATCTCGGCCCAGTAGCGGTGCCCGTCGGGGGCGTAGGCGAGGAGCGTGGTCGCCCCGTTCGCCTGCACTTCGCTCGCGAGTCCCCGCCGGTCATAAGCCACCGCATAGCCCGCCCCGGCTACGATCCGTCCCGCCGCACTGTAGGTGAAGCCGCCCCCGGTGACCCCGGGTTCGCCCCGGAGACCGAAAGGCTCGTCAACCGGTTCGGGTGCGCGATCGCGCCGTAGGTGTAGCCGATACTCCCACCCCGATCGGTCTTGCTCGCGAGATTGCCCGCCGCGTCGTAATTGGCCGTGAGCGTCGTTACTGTCCCGCTCGAGAGTGTCGCCCGCGCCTTCTCAAGCCGCGAGGCGGGGGTGCAGCTGTAGGTTTCGCTCTGAACCTGTCCCGTCACCAAATCCTCGCGCTCGGTGCGCTCGCCCCAGATGTCGTAGGTGTACTGCTCGTCGAACACCAGCCCGCTCCCGTTCTCGGCCTCCGTCCAGATGAGCTCCCCCGTCGCCTGGTCATAGATGTCAATGAGCGTATTGGCCCCGCCCGCCTCGCTGGCCTGGGTCACATGCGGCGTATCCATCGTGTTGAACTTCCAGTAGGGACTCATCGCATGAAACTGGGAGATCAACTTTTACTGACTGAAAAATTGAACCACCACCGAGAAGGAATCGAAGTCAAGGGCTTCGACCCTTCGATGTTGACTTGAGGCTTGACAAAATACCAAATCGCGCTTCCGTGGCTTGGTCCGACCATCAGCCCATGCGAACTCAATACAAAAGACACGCTAGAAAATCGAAATTTGGAAGAATCGCTGCTAACCTTCCAACCGGGAACCGCCCACAGAATGTTGAGCTTCGCGAGTCTCCGGGAGATGCGGTTACTATACGCAGTCGAATGATTAGAACATATTGGACCGTTACCATTGATCCCTGTGCTTAATTCGGGGTTACGGTCAATCTGTACCTGAAAAGCACCCTTACAATCTCCGATCAATTTCACCAACTGCTCGAATTGCGCACGATGAGCATCAAAGAGTTTTTTGGCGTAGTCGTAAGTCTCAGGATTGTTCTGTCCACATGCGGACAGAGGTAATACAGTCATTCCCGCAATCAGGATCGCGATAAACACTCGTTTCCACAAGCTCATATCAATTCCCATACAGATTGTATCCAGTTTCGATCTCCCTGGAGTCTCCAGGATTATCTCCGAACCGCACGCCGTTGTAATTGATCTCGGCTGCCGCATATATATCGTTGTGTATGAATAATGATTTATTGATCGTCAATGAATGAACGAGATTCGCGGCGCCCACCAAACGATAATGAAAACTGCTGTAGCCTTGGTGAAAAAATTGATAAAGTCCGGCTCCTGCAACCGTTACGCCTAAACTCCAACCATGCGCATGGGCAACAAAGCCAAAATTGACGTTGCCAAAACTCGTCAGCAACGCTCTGTTTTTGAAATGGGCAAACCTTGACGAATTTTTGCAATCCCATATGCCGTGGGTATGCACGTCCTTGATGAACTCTGCATTACTAATATTTCCTGCTATAAGGGTCTCGCTACTCAGAGTGACACCATGTGTGTGAAGCACAGCAAGCACTGAGGCATACTTCGCTATCATCCGCTCGCGTGTCGCTGCGCGCTGACTTTTAAGCCAGTCCTCTCCAGCCTGATTAAACAACTGCTGGAAAGCTGCGCTGATGGCTCCATTAGCGAAGTTCCCGCCACCTATCTTGGCCACCGTGCCGCCCAGCACCGTCAACGCCGTGACCCGAAGCGTTCCGGACAGAACGGGCACTCCGCATCCTTTCTGGCTTGCACTATAGCTTCAGAATCGGCCCTAAAGCGTCTGCGTGGGGCGTTCGCTGTGCAGAATGGGAGCAAGAATCGCTTCGATCTCGCGATTGAGCGCACCATGGTCCTGAGGGCTGATCTGTACGCCGATACCGCGCGTGCGCGGATTGGCCGCACCCTTGGGAGTAATCCATATAACCTTGGCGGCCACGCCTTTGGGCGCGGGCGCATCGGGCAGCGTCACCATTACGAACACCTCGTCACCCATGGCGTATTCGTCCTGGGTAGGAACAAATACCCCGCCCCCTTTCACGTAGGGCATGTACGACATGTACAAGCGGTTGCGGTCGCTGAAATCGAGCTTCAATATGCCCTGACGGCGAGTCATTGGCTACTCCTTGGCTGTCTTCGATGCAGTGCATCCACAAATAACAGAATCAGGCGTTCGCGCGCAAGTTCGATATTGAGCGAGGCATGATCCACAGACAGTTTACGCGCCGCGCGCCACAAACGGAACAGCGCGCGCGCATCGGCGTGGCTCACCAGCGCCGGCAGGCCCTCCACCGGTACTGACTCGGCCGTATCGAAACGCAGCCGCATCGAGGCATGTGCGAGCCACGCCAACAGTTGCGCCAGCACCGCGGGCGGCAGATTCTTGAGTTGTGCAGCGATGGCCACCGGGTCGCTGCGCCCGGCTGCCGCAGCACACAGGTTGCTAATGTCCGCGCCGGGCGAACCGGGCCACTCCTCAGCCAATTCCACAGCCGCCAACGGTGCCCCCGCACTCAGCGCAAGAAATAACGGCCAGTCCTGGCGTCGTTCGTGCTGCTGCAGCCAATTCAAGGCTTGTGCCTGCGGCGGCGGTGCGATGGGCAATTGCAGACAGCGGCTGACGATGGTGATGGGCAGTGCGGCCAGCCTGTCCGTCACCAGAATGATCGACACGCCCGGGCGCGGTTCTTCGAGCGTTTTGAGCAAGGCATTGGCGGCCGCCGGATTCATGCGTTCGGCTTCGTGGATAATCGCGCAGCGCAGGCCGTGGGTTCCGGAGGACAGCGACAAAGCTCGCGAGAGTTCGCGAATCTGTTCCACCAGAATCACGGTCTTGTCTTCGCGCACCCGCAAGTGCAACAGATCGGGATGGGTGCCGGCCTGTACCTGATGACAGGAAGCGCAATCGCCGCAGGCCTGGCTATCAGGTCCGGGTCGGGCGCACAGCGCGGCAGCGGCGATGGCCTGCGCCAACTGATGGCGGCCCAGGCCGCGGCGTCCCACAATCAGCAGCCCTTGCGGCAACCGTCCGGCAGCCAGCGCCTCGGCGACGCGACGACGCGGTGTTTCCAGCCAGGGCAGATCGACGATCATGCGCCCAGGCGCTCCATGACAACGGCACGGCAGCGCTCCGCCACTGTGTCCACCTCACCCGCGGCATCGACGATACATACTCGCTGGGGTTCGCGTTCGGCGAGTTCGAGGTAAGCATTCCTCACCCGTTCGAAAAATGCGGGCTCTTCCTGTTCGAAACGATCGCGTGCGCCCCGCGCATCGAGGCGCTTGAATGCGAGCTCCAGCGGCAGATCGAGCACCAAGGTCAGATCCGGTACGAGATCGGGCACTATCCAGGCCGCCAGATCGGCCACCCGCTCGCGTCCAAGCTTCCGTCCGGCACCCTGATACGCGATGCTGGCATCGACGAAACGATCGCACACCACCCAGTTGCCGGCTGTGAGCGCCGGGCGCAGCAGCGCCTCGGCATGGGCCGCGCGCGCGGCAAAGATCAGCAGCAGTTCGGCGCTCGGCGTAATGGCTTCGCGCGGCGAATGCTTGAGCAAGTCGCGCACGGCTTCGGCCAATGGTGCCCCGCCGGGTTCGCGGGTGCACACCACATTGTGGCCCTGCTCGCGCAGCGCATTGGCCAGCCACTCCACCTGAGTGGATTTGCCGACTCCCTCGACGCCTTCGAAGGTGATGAATTTTCCACGCGTCGTCATGGCGATCCTGGCCCCTGGTGCAATTGATACTTTTCGATCATTTTCTGCTGCTCGGCCAGCGTATCCGAAAACACGTGAGAGCCGTCGCCCTTGGCGACGAAATACAGCGCCTGACCCGCTACTGGATGTAACGCGGCGCGGATGGAAGCCACGCTCGGCATGCAGATCGGTGTCGGCGGCAGACCGCGGTGCACATAGGTGTTGTAGGGGGTGGCTCCGCGCAAGTCCGCGCGCGTTATATCGCCATTGAACGTGGGCCCCAACCCGTAAATCACGGTCGGATCCGCACCGAGGTACATGCCGCGCCGCAAACGGCGCACGAAGACCCCGGCAATGCGTGCACGCTCGCTGGCCAGTGCGGTTTCTTTCTCAATGATGGAGGCCAGCGTTAGTGCCTGCTTCGGTAACGTGTATGGCAAATCCGTCGCGCGCTGCGCCCACAACGGCTGCAACGTCTGCTGCATGGCGGCCCAAGCGCGTGCGATGACCGTTGAGTCTGGCGTGCCCCGGGGGAAATCGTAAGTTTGAGGCAACAGGCGCCCCTCGGGGGACATGCCGGGATGGTCAATCAATGCGGCGATCTGAGATGAACTCAAGCCCTTGATGTCGTCCTTGAAGGCGGTATCGGCTTCGAGTTGTGTACGCACCTGGTAGAAGGTGGTGCCGGGCACGATGATGAACGAATGCATGAGCACTCTTCCAGCTACCAGCATGTCGAGCAAGCCGGCAACGCTCATCTTGGGTCCGATACGGTACTCCCCCGCACGTACGCGTCCACTGTCGCCGAGCACTCGGGCGAGCACTTTCAAATCCCAGGCATGCGTGAGGATACCGCGGGCGGCCAGCCGGTGTGCAAGCTGGTCTACGCTTTCTCCGCGTTTCACGGTGATCACTACGCCGTGCGCGTCGGCCGGCAGCGGCGCCGTGGTCAAACGCCACGTGGTATAGCCCGCTGCGACAATCACAACCACTACCAGCAGCGCGAGGACCAAGCTCAGCCGGCGGCGGTAACTGAATTCAGATTTGGGATCGGACGGGTTCTGCACGCGCGAACGTCGCCGCTATCAGGGGGCGTGCGCGAAAACCAGCGTCCCGTTGGTGCCGCCGAAACCGAAAGAGTTGGACATGACGTAGCGCAGGTCCTTGACCTCGCGCGCCGTGTTCGGCACGTAGTCAAGATCGCAGCCCTCGTCGGGGTTCTCAAGATTAATAGTCGGCGGCAGTATCTGGTCGCGCAGAGCAAGTACCGAGAACATCGCCTCGATCGCGCCGGCTGCGCCCAGCAGGTGTCCGGTCATGGACTTGGTGGAAGAACAGGGAATGTTTTTCGCCTCATCCCCGAACAGCTTCTTGATCGCTGTGGTCTCGGCTCGGTCTCCCAGTTGGGTGGAGGTGGCATGG
>JBOHZI010000105.1:0-7388 GCA_050738295.1 Gammaproteobacteria bacterium | reverse complement strand
ACACGGAGGGGCGGGGCCTTTACTCCGCTTTTCGCGCCCACTCGATGGCCTCCTCAATGTCGCCTTCCCCAATTCCCATCGTGGCCAGTTTGGTGCGCACCGCTTCGGCCTGGCCCGGATAGACCGGGGTCAGCACGATACGGCCATTTTCGGTGGATACGTCGTAATAGGCGGCTCCGCCGGTGGCTTCAACGATAGCCTTGGGCAGGGTGAGCTGATTTTTTGAGGTCCGCTTGGCAAGCATATCCAATCTCGTGTAACAAGGAAACAAGGATTCCTTTATATCATAATTTTATTATGCAAGCGCATTGCGGCCACGTTGGCTTACACATTCGGGGCTACGGATTCAAGCAAAGCCATCGCGCAGCAAGCTGCGTTCCCGCAGATTGACGAGAAGGGGTGAGGATTTACGGGGTGGTGGCGGGCGGCGGGGGCGCCTGTGCTCTGCGTTCGGCTGCTTCGAGGTGCGGGCGCAGGCGATCCAGCGTGTAGTCGAGTTTGCCCAGTTTGTTCAGTTTGCGGATATTCTCGAACGCCTGACGCGCCGCAGCAATGTGGCCGTCCTCGAGCTCAATGTTGAACACGTTGACCTGGAACTGCGCCACATACGGCACCGCCTTGGCGGCCTTGATCAAAAGCGGACCGCTGCGCGCGCGCTCGGCGACGGTGCCGTAGCCGATCATATTGGCCTGGGTAACGAGGACGTTGGCGTAGTTCATGCCGAGCTGGGTAATGCGCGGGCTGCGGTAGATCGCCTTGAACAGGCGGTCGAGTGAGCCGCGCGTGATCTTGCACTGGTGCCTGGAGTAGCAGTTGACGAGCGCTTCCAGCGCATTGACGTCGGAGACCGTTAGCGGGCCTTCGCCGACCGTTTTGACCATGCCGTCGAACCAGGACGGTTCGACATGGCGCCCGGTCTGGGCGGCGAGCAGGATCATGGCGACCCACGGGTCGAGCCCGGCATGAGGAACGCGGGTCGCCGTGCGCGCCGCCTCGAAGGCGGGCTCGGCGTACATTTCGTGCCCGCCCAGCGCGCGGTTGGTATAGAGCCGCGCCAGCAGGTAGGTGGAGCGCGGCGATTGCGGGTGATTGTGTGCCAGTACCTTGGCAAGAGCGAGATTGCTGCGCCAGTGCCAGGCGCGTTGATAGGTGATGGCGGCGAGCCCGATGATGGCCGCTATGCTCAGCACCACTCCGGCGCGGCGCCAGTTGAGTCGGCGCAGCGGCAGGATCACGAGTGCAAAGACGGCAAGGATGATGCCCCAGTCGGCAAGATAGATGCGGTGCTCGAAAGCGAGCTCCAGCGGCCAGATGGTGGATTCGAGGAGCTGACAGGCAAAGAACCAGATGATGCCGAGCGCCACCAGTGGGCGACGTTTGCGCAGCCACCAAGCCAGCGCGAACAGGGCGGCGATGAGCAGGAAAGAAAGCAGCGTGGTGGGCGGCGAGAGCAGACCGGTGGAAATCGTGAAATCGTCGTGGTACAGGCCCATCGCCGAGAGGCGCGGTGCGACCACCAGGCCGAGATACCAGACCACGATCCGGCCTTCGGTCAGAATCCGTTCGCCCATGTCGAAGTCGCGGCTGACATAGGCGTGGCTGCTCGTCAAATGCGGCCATGCCCACCAGAACCCGATAATCGCGGGAATAACGAGCACCAGAAGATAGAATAGCCACAGTTTCCTGGCCCGCGTTTCGTCGCGGTCGCGGAAGCCGAGTACAAAGAATTCCACAAGCAGCACCAGCAGCGGCAGCAGTACGCCGATTTCCTTCGACAGCGCCGCCAGCGCGGTGAATACGAGGGTGATCACAGTGAGCAGACCTACCGTGATCCAGTTGGTCGAGTAGTGCCGGCGGATGGCTACATACGACCACAGGCCGGCGACCATGAACAGGTTGCCGAGGATGGTTTCGCGCTGCACCGCATAGAGTACCGGCGTCAGGTTCATCGGGTGCAGCGCCCAGCAGGCGGCGATGGCGAGCGCGATCCATTCCACTCGCCAGGCTTTCGTATCGGGCGCAAAGCGGGTGCGCCACGCGCCGAGCAGGCTGCGTGTGAAGCCGGCGATCAGCAGGGCGGTGGCCAGATGCAGCATCAGGTTGGTGAACTTGAAAACGTAGGGGTCGAGGCCGTACAGGTAGCGCTCTATGGCGAAGGTGGCGAGCGAAATGGGTCGACCGAGTGGCCCGGCATTGAACGACCATACCGCGTGCCAGAGTGTCGGCAACGACAGGTTGGGCAGCGCGAGCGCGCCGTTGTTGACGATGTTGCCGTAGTCGTCGAGGAACCAGCCGCTGGTGAGGCCATTGTGATAGACGAACCAGGTCACGGCGAGCAGAGCGGCGAGTGCAATCCACCACAGATACCTGTCCTCGTACCAGGGACGGTCGGACGCGGCTACGGCTGGCGTGCGCTGCGGCTTGCGCGGTGCCGGAGGGTGTTTCGGCGTATGACCGCGGGGTACGGATTTGAGCTTGGTTTTACTGCGTTTGGCCATGGGTTGTCGCGCTGTTGGTCACACGTTCGATGAGGTTCGACAACGAGTGGATGTTTTCGTTGCTCATTCCGAAACGGTTCAGTTGGTGCAGTGTCGCCAGCTCTTGCCGGGCTGCGGTCACATCGCCGCAGGCCAGATCGCTGACGCCGAGGTCGAAATGATACACCGCCGTGCGCGGGTAGTGTGTGGCCAGCAGTCGGAAAATTCTGCGTGCCGCTTGTGGTTGGTGGAGCACATTGAGCAGATAATTGCCGTATATGGCAGTAATCTTTGAATTGTGCTGCTGACGGGTCAGGGCCGCGGCAAACAGGGCTTGCATCCGCATGGGATCAAGTTGGCAGGGATTGTTTTGCTTCAATGCGCATTGCACCAGCGAGTAGAGCGACGAGATATCAGCCGGGTTCGCGGCGCGGCGGGCCAATATCTTTTGCATGTGGGTGTACCAGTCCGGGTCGATCGGGCGATGTGTGCGCTGGGCGAGCAGGATCAGGGTGGCATAGGGCAACAGCCCCTGGCCCGGCACCTCGGTGGCGTGTTTCAGCGCCTTGAATGCGGCCGGGGCTATTTGCGGGTCGAGGTCGACCAGGACGGTGAGGATGCGTCCGTAGGCATACGTTGCGCGTGGCGAATCCGGGTGATCGTGGGCGGCGATGGCGAGCTGGCGCAGCGGATTGCTCCAGTTGATCGAGCGCAGACCGAGCCCGGCGCCATACAGGGCGATCAGGACCACTACGGCCGCTGCCACCAGCCGCCGGCGCGGGTGATTTTCGACCAGCACCAGCAGCGTGGCGAATACCGCGACATAGAGCCCGAAGGAGGGCAGGTATTCGCGGTGCTCGAAGACCAACTCCAGCGGAATGAAGCTCGCAGTCATCACCTGCCCGACGAGAAACCACAGCAGACCGAAGGCGATCAACGGATAGCGGCGACGGCTCAGAATGCCGGCCACGAGCAGCGCGCCGATGCCGATCCAGGCCGGCAGAGTCGTCCACGGCCGCAGCAGGCTGTGCGATACCGGGAAGGCGTCGTGGTAAAGCGTGAGCGAATTGATGCTGGGGATCAGCGACCACCACACGTAATGCCAGATCACGCGACCTTCGGTCAGCAGGCGTTCGCCGAGATTGAAATTGCGCATCTGCCAGGCGCTGGAATAAATCTGCCGCGGTACCAGCCAGATCAGTCCGAGCACAAGCGGGATCGCGAGGAACACGGCAAAGTACGCGATGACGCTTCGCGCGCGGCGTCCGTCGGCGTGTCGCCACCCGAACAGTACCCATTCGATCACCAGCGCATAGAGCAGCGTGAGGGCGCCGTCTTCCTTGGTGAAAACCGCGAGTGGGGTCAGCACCAGTGCTGCTGCCAACAGTTCAATCCAGGCGCGTACGCCGCTGTTGCCGTCGTATAGTCGGCACCGGCCCGCGACGTAGGCGATCAGCGCGAGCAGCGTGAAGGTGGCGGCGAGCGAAGTCATGCGCTGGATGATGTAGAGCACCGAGGTCAGGTTGATCGGTGCCAGTAGCCAGGCCGCGGTGACCGCCAGCGCTGCCCACTCGCAGGTGCGCTTCGAAGTCTGCGGACGCAGCCGCCGGTACTGACCGAGCAGCAGGCGCAGCAGGATGTAGATCAACAGGCCGTTGAGCAGATGAATGGCCACGTTGGTCCATTTCATTGCCGTCACGGCGGAACTCATATGCTTGCCGCCGCCGCTCGCGAGTACGTTCACGGCAAAGCTCGCCATGGCGATAGGTCGGTGTGTGGGGCCGCTGTCCGAACTCATGCTGGCGGTGAGGAACGAGCCGAACGTGGGTTTGAGATTCTTGAAGGCGGTGTTATGAACCAGGTTGGGGTAATCGTCCAGCAACCAGGTGCCGCGCGTCCCCGGCCAGTAGGCCAGTGCCGTCACGCCAAGCAGGAGCACGAGGATGAGCCAGGGGAGCCATTGGCGTTGGGAGTCGGACAGACGCATCCACGCATTCTACGGGAACACAGATCGGCACTCGGAACCCGGACTCGCACCGAACCCAAACACCGTCATTCCCGCGGAAGCGCACTGCTCTGTCCGGGGAAAGTACAGCTCACCTTCTCCGTCATTCCCGCGCAGGCGGGAGCCGGAGGCCGGAGGCCGGAGACAACATGCGCGTAGCGCATGGCCCGAAGGGCGAGCCACGAGGTGGCGAGTAATCCAGTGGAATTTGCATCCAGACTACGTCGGGATTCCTTGTGTTTACTGGGTCCCCGCTTTCGCGGGAACGACGGTGTTCGGGTTCGGTGCGAGTCCCCAGTCCCTAGTCCCGTTTCTCGCGCAACTGTTTGTTGATGTCGTGGCGGATGCTGTGGAAGGATTCGCTATACCAGCCGATGTGATGCAGCCATGCTCGGTGCAGGCGGGCCATGAAATTGCCTGGCGGTGGTGGAGGCAGCGTCCGGTATTCGTTCAGCAGGCTCAGTGCGTCGCGCGGTTCGTTGACGCCCATCAGGGTCGCACTCAAGGTGAGTGCGACATCGGGGGTGGGGTACAGCGCGAGCGCCTGATGGAAGGTGCGCGTGGCGGCCGGCACCTGGTCTTCGCGCAATTGCAGTTGCCCCTGCAGGATGAGCAGATTCTGGCGTGCGCCCTTGCTGGTCTGCAGGCGGGAGTTGCCGCGTGCGGCGGCCACCACTGCCGTCATCGCCGGGAGGCCGAAGCCCGGGCACGCAAAGCGCGGGTTGGCTATGCGCTTGTTCAGCGTCTTGTAGAGCAGATGCAGGCGAGTCCAGTCGTGACCGGCGGCGTACACCACGGCGGCAACGTCGGCGGGTTGTGCACCGCCCAGGCTGCAGGCGGCATCGACGCGCGCGAGGGCAAGGTCGATGTGCTTCGGTTGCGTTTTCGATGCCATGTACAGCCGAGCGTAGGCCAGGCGGTTTTTGCCGAGTGATTCGAGCATGTCGGTTCCATACACCACGGCGCGCGAGGAATCGGGATTGAGTCGCATCCAGGTGAGGGCGAGCCGCTGTTGATTACCCCACAGATTGGCACGCAGTGCCGTGAACCCGAGCAATACAATGAAAGCGAAGACGAGCGTTGCGCGCCGCAGCAGCAGCATCTTCGGCCCGCGTAGCCACCACAGCGCGAGCGGCCAGAAGGCGAGGGCGGCGGGCAGGTAGTTGCGGTGCTCGTAATACAGTTCCAGCGGAATCGTGGTGGATTCGAGCAACTGCCCGGCGAAGAAGAACAGAATGGCCGCGGCCAGCGCCGGCCAGCGGCGGCGCACCGTGAAAGCGCCGACGATCAGCGCGAGAATCAGTACGAGGGAAGGCAAGGTCGTCCACGGGTGCAAAAAGCCGTGCGACAGCGGCACCACGGTGTAGAGGCCATGGGTTGCGGCGTGCGGAATGATGAGGAGATAGATGTAATACACCACCACCCGGGCTTCGGTCAGCAGGCGGGTATCGATGGAGAAATCGCGTCTCGGCACGATTACTCCGGCGTCGCGCAGGCGCCACGCCAGGTAGGCGAAGATCAGTGCGCTCGGCAGCCACAGGAAGATCACACGGAAAACGAGCCACGGGACTCGGGAAGAGGAATCAGTGCGGTCTTCGGCCGCAATTTGTTTGGACTGGATCCCCGCTTGCGCAGGAATGACGGCGTTGGGGGATGTTTCCAGTCCCCAGTTCCCAGTCCCAAGTCCCGATCCCCGCAGCACCGTCACTTCCAGCACCAGCGCCAGCAGCGGCAGGAGCGCCGCGTTTTCCTTGCACAGGACGCCGAGCACGCTGCCGCCGACGAGGCCACCGATCATCAGCGCGTAGGCGCTGCGTGTATGCCCCGCGTTCAGCCGCCGCCGGCCGGTCACGTAGCAGGCGAGCCCGGCAAATACGAACAGGGCCGCGAGCATGGCCATGCGCTGCACCACGTAGAGCGTGGTGGACACGAGCAGCGGATGCGCGAGCCACACGCCGGCGCCGAGCAGGCCCACCCACGCCGCCTTGCGGGCATCCAGCCCGCGGGCGCGTGACAACCCTGCGAGCAACCAGGCCAGCAGCGCGCCGTTTATGAGGTGGATGAGCACGTTGGTGAGCTTGAACGGCCACGGATTGGCCGGCCAGTGCTGGGCGTCGATTAGAAACGAGGCGAGTGCGAGCGGACGGCCGGTGGGGCCGGCAATGCCGGCGGTGAGATAGCTGACGAGTGTGTCGAAATTATTTACCCAGCCGTAAGCGCCGAGCTTGGCGAGCGTGCCCCAGTCGTCGAGCAGGAACGGGCCGCCGAGGCCGGGGGTGTAGACGGCGAAGACGAGCGCGGCGAGGCCGGCGAAGGCGAGCCACGGGGCGTAGCGGCGGAGTGGTGGCGGCAGGTCTAAACGGCGCATCGGGGCATTCTACGCAGTCGCTCGGGGTGGGGGATAAAAAAAGGGCCCGCCGAAGCGGGCCCTACACGCGTTCCGTTGCATTTGCAACGGGAGGAGGACGCTGTTATCCCTTGGGGTGACGGCAGGTGCTGGGCACGTACTTGTACATGGCCGTGGTATCCGTCTGGCAAGACCAGATGATGGAACCGCTCTTGGTATAGGCGGACAAATACATGTTTTGACCTTCAAGCGGGTGGGCTACGCCGGTGGACTTGAATACGATCTTAATAAGTCCCGATGTGTTAGTGACGCTCGCGACGTACTTGCCGACAATACTGGTACCCATGGCTGCACCGGCACTCGAGTTGGTCAGCGGGAAATGGCCGTTTTCGCTGTAGAACGTGGCGATGTCGGTCTGCAAACCGCCGGAAAGCGATGGGCCTTCTGAACCCTGGGCCTGGGCGGTGTAGTTGAGATAAAGAGGAATGGCGATGGCCGCGAGAATGGCAATAATGGCCACCACGATCATCAATTCGATAAGGGTGAACCCCTGTTGATT
>JBOHZI010000104.1:0-7475 GCA_050738295.1 Gammaproteobacteria bacterium | reverse complement strand
GCACGCAGCGGGTAAGAGGGCGGAGTGTTTGAGGCCAATGCAATATATGGCATTGGCCGAGTTGCCGCCCGGCCCGTTGCGGGCGAGCATCGCAGGGTAGGGGCAAGGCCAAAGCCTTGCGGCCGCGAACGCTCGGTACGCTGCTTTTGGTAACTTTTGGCAAAACAAAAGTTACCCCGCCGGGAGGGCTTGAGAACGAAAGCCGGCAGGATGCCGGCGCTCTTTACTGCACAACGGTGCGTCGTCGCTGAGCATAATCAAAGGCAATCAGGCAGAGTCCGACGACCACGCCCGCGATGGCACCGATCAGGTGAGCCGTGACCAGTACCGGAGCATGCATGAGCGCCTCGCTGGTAGGTAGCCCGCCGCCGCTGCCCTGCTCCCAGGCGAGCTTGCCGGCAAGTAGAACGAGCAGTGCGAAACCCTCCCAGCGTCGCGCCGCGATGAGCAGCAAGGCCCCGGCGGCCCAGTAGGTATGTGCCACGCCGGAAATTCCGACATACCAGACGACCTCGGGCCAAGCCCACCACAGGCCGAGCCCCACGGCCCAGCTTCCGGCCACGGTGGCGAGCAACCAGCGCCAGCCGGACAAACGTTCCCCGCACAGAACCCACAGCAGCACCAGCCCGAACATGTCGAGCGTCACGTGCATCCAGCCCAGATGGACGAAGTTGCCAGTGAACAGGCGCCACCATTGTCCGTCGAGTACGCCAATCCGCGCATAGCGCAGGGCGAGGCGCACCGGCTCGCCGCCGAAAGCAAGCCCCACGCACACAATGACGACCGTCCACAGCGGCCAGGCTAGTAGAATCTGCTCGCGTAATCGGTTCAATGCGAACCTGTAGCTGGTCTTGTGGTCAAAATTCACGTTAAGCTTCCCTTTCAGCCGGTCTCGAAACCATGACAACTTGCGTTCCATGCCAGGAGGGGCACACAACATGATGAATCATTCTTATCGCCGCAACAGCGGTTTTACCCTGATCGAGGTCATGATCGTGGTGGTCATTCTAGCCATCCTGGCCGCGATTATCGTGCCCAACGTCATGAGTGCGCCCGGTAAGGCCCGCAACACCCGCGCACGGGCTGACATCCAGGGTATTGTCTCGGCGCTCAATTTGTACAAACTCGACAACTATACCTACCCCACAACGGAGCAGGGCTTGAAGGCGCTGGTGGAAAAACCCAGCGCGGAGCCGGTTCCGCACAACTGGCATCAGTATTTGACCAAGGTGCCCAAGGATCCTTGGGGCCAGCCCTACCACTACGTCTATCCCGGTTCGCACGGTGAAGCGTTCGATCTATGGACCGACGGACCGCCGGGCAGTCAGAGCAACAAGCAAATCGGTAACTGGAATCTTGACGAAAACGACTCCAACTCCGACTCCAACTCGAACAACGGCGGCAATTCGAATGGCTGATGCCCCATTCCGCTTGCGGCAACGGGGATTTACTCTTATCGAGATTCTGGCCGTGTTGATCATCATCGGCGTGATAACCGCGGTGGCGGTCATCTCCATACGGGCCCTCGGCGGGAGTTCGGACAAAGCGGGACAGAGCGCAACCCGCCTCTCCGGCCTGATCGAACTTGCCAGTGAAAACGCCCGTCTGGAAAACATCCAATACGGCCTCATAATAAAGCCGCAATATTATGAATTCGTTGAGTTTGGTGGTCATGACTGGGCTCCCATCATGAATGATCCTGTATTCAAGAAAAGGACTTTGCCCAGCGGGTTTGAACTATCCGTCAGCGTTCAGAATCCGATAAATGTACCCCGCCCCGTAACCTCCGCCGCCGCGGCTTCGGCAGCTGCAGCGGCGAGTGCGGACGGGGCGCAAACCAGCAATGAAAATCGTCTGCAACCGCAAATCGCCATCTTGTCCACGGGCGAGATGACACCGTTCACCCTGCGTCTGACCAGCCCCGACCACAGCGTTTACGTGGTGCGTGGCGATGGCAATGGTCAGGTTCACATCGAGCCCCCGAATGCTGCCAGTGCTGCCGCACCGACGAATTGAGCGCGGCTTTACCCTCATCGAGGTTCTGGTAGCGCTTGCCGTCATTGCCATCGGTCTGGTCGCGGTACTCGCCGTAGCCGCACGCAGCGGGCGTGTCGATTCCGAATTGCAGCAGCGCACTTTCGCGGCCTGGGTGGCCAGCAATCAAATGGAGCGCATGCGCCTTGCCAGTAACTGGCCGGGTCTCGGCAAGAGCGATGGCAAAATCACGCTGGCCGATCAGGATTGGCACTGGAAAGCGACGGTCGATAAAACCGAGGACCCGGATTTGCGGCGGGTCACCCTCAGTGTGGCCACCGAGGCCAAACCGGATGATCCCGTGATTCAGCTACTCGGCTTTCTGGGCAAGCCATCGTCCAGCCCAGGCAGCTTGCCGGGCTCCGGTGCGAACCCCACGCATCCGGACAAGGGAGGCCGCTGATGCGTCGCGACCGGGGCTTTACGCTGATTGAAATTCTGGTGGCCGTGGTGGTGCTCGCCATTATGGCCGTGGCTGCCTATGCCGGCCTCAATGCCATCATCCACGTCCGCGAAAGCAGCCAGCAAAGCATGCAACAGTTTCAGAAGTTGCAGATCGCCATGGTGACCCTGACCCGCGATCTCCAACAGGCCATTGCGCGGCCCATCCGCCATGCCTCGGGCGATATAGCCCCCGGCATGCTGGGTAGCGACAATAATGTTCCCGTGCTGCTTTTTACGCGCAACGGGCGACCCAATCCGTTGCAAAAGCCGCGCAGCAGTCTCGAGCGCATTGCCTATGGCGTGGACGGCGATCAACTGGTGCGCTACAGTTACCCGGTGCTCGATCGCACGGTCGAATCGACTCCGCTGCGGCAGGTACTTCTCAAAAATGTAACGGCGTTCACCGTGTCCTTCATGGACCAGTTCGGACAGGTGAGCCCGAATTGGCCACCGCTCAATTCCGAAGCTCACAAGTATGACCGTATTGATCCGGTGGCGATCACGGTCACGCTCGATACCAAGCGCTGGGGCAAGATCAAGCGTGTCATCGGGATCGCGCCGTGAAGTCACGCCAACGCGGAGTCGCCCTGCTGATCGCCCTGGTGATTCTGGCACTGGGGGCCAGCATCACGAGCGCCATGCTGTGGGACCGCGGCCTGGCCGTGTATCGAACCACACTCATCAGTGCCCAGCGGCAAGCCTGGCAATACGATCTGGGAGCGGAAGCCTGGGTCGAACAGATTCTGCGCCGCTCGGCCGGCAAAAACGATACCCTTAGCTCGCCATGGGCACAACATCTACCGCCGCTGCCGGTTCTGGGCGGCGCCATCCGCGGCGGGGTAGAAGACTTGCAGGGCCGATTCAATCTCAACAATCTGGTCGCCACCAATGGCAAAGCCGATCCTGCCGCAGTGGCGGCACTGAAGCGTTTGCTTGCGCTCCTGCAGATCGACCCGAGCATCGCGAGTGCCATTGTCGACTGGGAAGACCCGGACGATGATGTCACCAATCCGGGCGGCGCCGAATCGGGCTATTACGCCTCGCTCGACCCCGCCTATGCGCCGACCAATGGCCCCTTCGTCTCGATCACGAGCCTGCGCCTGGTCAAGGGCATCACACCCGCAATCTACGCCCGTCTCGCGCCTTACGTCAGCGCACTGCCAACCGCCACCGCGCTCAACATCAATACGGCGCCGGCGATGGTCCTGGCAGCTGTAGTGCCGGACTTCAGTCTGGACAAGGCCAAGACGCTGGCCGCGCAGCGCGGCAAGAACGGGTTCCAGAGCATTGCCGATTTCCAGAACCAGGTTCAACGCAAAATCAGCTTTCCGCTAACCTTGCAAAGCTCCTATTTCCTGCTCACGGTTATCACGACCATTGGCAGTACGCAGCTCAGCCTGTACAGTGTCCTCTATCGCAACACGCAGGATCAGGTGCAAACGATAGCGCGCAGCCTGACATCCTACTGATTTACGACTCGACCATTCATGCAACGACTCATCATCACCTGGGATCCCAAGCAAGAAGCCTGTGACTGGCTGCTGCTCGACCACAACGGCAACCGGGAAGGCTCCATTCATCGTGCACAACTGCTCGATACCTTGCCGCAGGACGGTGCGACCGAACTGGTCTGGATATTCCCCGGCGTACAGGCCGTAGCCGTCAGCACACAACTGCCGGTGCGTGGGCGCGATAAAATTCTGCGTGCCCTGCCTTTTGCGCTCGAGGAAAGCTTCGCGGCCGAACCCGACGCGCTGTTCTTCGCCCTGGCATCGACTGCGGAATCCGACCGGCAGCAGGCGGTGGCCGTCAAACGGACCCTGCTCGGAGAGGGAATAGAGCAACTGGCCGCACACGGATTGCAGGCACGGCGTGTTGTTCCCGATTACCTGACGCTGCCGTGGACGCCGGGACAATGGAGCGTACTGGCCGATGCCGGCATGCTTTACGTGCGGCATGGCGAGGCCGGTGGTTTCGCCATCGAGGCCGAGCTGGGTTGGGATCTTCTCGTGCAGCGCCTCGACGCACTTGGCGAAGACGCCGCACCGCACAGCGTGCGTTATCTGCGTGGTCGCGAACCGTGGGGGCCGGAACCCGAACTGGAACTGCTGCAGCCCGACCCGGAACCCTACACCGAGGGACTGCTGGGGATAGCGCCGCTGGGTTTCGCCGCCCCGCCCGTACTCGATCTGCGTCAGGGCGAATACAGTCTGCACAAGGACTGGATGCCGCGAATAAAACCCTGGATGCCGGCAGCCGGTGCGCTGGGTGTGGTGATTGTGCTTGCGCTGGCCGGATTCGCGGCAAGCTGGTATCAAGCCGCGCAAACCCGCAACGAGCTCGCGAAAAAGATTCACGCCCGGTTCGTACAGGTTCTGCCGCACTCCGGGTGGCAAGATGAATCCACCGCACACGATGTCATCGAAGGCCTCTTGCGAAATCGCGCTCAGGGTCATTCCGGCAGCGGGTTTATGGACTTGCTCTCGGCCGTATCGGCTGCCCATACCACCCAGTCCGTCAGCATCAAATCGCTGACCTATCAGCCAGGTCAATTACAGTTGCAGGTCCACGCGACGACCGTGACCGCGCTTAACAAGGTCAGCACTCAACTGGAGCAACACGCGGTCGACGCCAAGGTCAACTCCGCCAACCAGACCGCCTCGGGGGTCGATGGCTCGCTCATGATCCGGGCCGGAGGCGGCGGCACATGATGACTCTGCCTGCTCCCCTGCGTGCCTGGTACGGCGGTCTCGCACCACGCGAACGGCGACTGGTAGTCATCGGTGGCGTAGTGTTTCTGCTCTTGATCATTTATCTCGCCATCGTCAGCCCCGTCGGCTCGGCCTATGGTCGGCTGACGCGCGATGTCCAGGCCAAGCGTCAACTACTGACCTACATCAATCAGGCGGCTGTCCGACTGCAAGCCGATTCCGCCGACCATATCGGTAAACTTCCCGCAGACCAGTCCGTGTTAGCCGCCACCTCGGCCGCGATCCAGTCAAGCCCGATTTCCGGAGCCGTGCAGCGCCTCGAGCAAACCCAGACCGGCGGCGTACGCCTCAGTCTGAGCAGCGTCGGATTCGATGATCTGGCACGCTGGCTGAATACGCTCGCCAGCCAGGATGGCATCGTGGTCACACACGCCACCATCGAACAGGCTGCCGATCCCGGCACCGTCGATGCAACCCTGACCCTGGATTCGCATTCATGATCATAAAAACAATCCTTGCAATTGTTTTATTTTTAATAGCTTACGGTGGATTCTTAATTTATGATGTACCATCTGCCTGGCTGCTTTCCCGTGTCAATCCGCAGCTTGCACCGGCCCATGCAAGACTATCCGATCCGCGTGGCGGTGCCTGGAGCGGTTCCGGTCAACTGCTGTTCAACGGTGCATCACTGGGTCGCATTACATGGAACACGTCCTTCTGGCCGCTGATCAGCGGTCATCTGGACGCGCGTTTGCAATTGCAGGGCAACGGTATCACTGCTCATGGCCGGATCAACGCCGACAAAAAACAGTTGGTGGTAACCCACCTCAAGGGCCGCGCCGATCTGGTGCTGCTCGCACAACTCGCAAATCTTCCAGCACAAGCGCAGGGCACCTTGATCGCCAACCTGACGAGGATTCGCCTTTCCCAACGCGGCCGACTCGAGGGGGCACAAGGCACCGTCGATATACACGGTACCCGCATACCCGATCTTGGCGTCAATCTCGGTACTCTGCATCTATTGTTGAGCCCCGGAAGCGGCAAAAACATCATTCACGGCACAATCACGAATAATGGCGGCGATCTGGGTATCAGCGGTCGAATCGACCTCTATAACGGCGTCCGCTATACCCTGATCGCCTACCTCAAACCCTACCCCGGCAGCAAGAACGATCCGATGCGCGATGCCTTCGCGGCGCTGCTCGGCTCACCGGACGCCCGGGGTCGCTACCGCTACACGGCCAGTGGTCGCCTCACGCCTTAGGGATCTGAATAAAATCGTCCTGAGCCCGACAAGCACTTAATCTGTGGAGTCGATCCATGTCGATAATCAAATTTGTTGCGTCCATCGCCTGTGTCGCGTTTGCCTTCTCCGTGAACGCTTGCGCCGCCGGGCGAACTCCACCTGCGACAGCAACCACACCGACGGCTACGCCCATCCGTTACCTGGTCGTGATCTTTCAGGAAAATGTCTCCTTCGATCATTACTTCGCCACCTATCCCAAGGCGCTCAATCCACCCGGCGAGCCAGCGTTCCATGCGTTGCCCGGCACGCCCTCGGTGAACGGACTGACGCCCTACCTGCTGCATCACAATCCCAATCGGTTAGCCAATGGCAAACCCGCCAACCCGCATCGTCTCGATCGTTCCCAGGCCTTCACCTGCGATCAGGATCACGGCTACACCGCCGAACAGAAGGCGTACAACGGCGGTCTGATGAACCGCTTCGTGCCCTACACCAGCCGCGATCATTGCAAGCCGCCACACTACTCCGCGCCGGGGCTCGCCATGGACTACTTCGATGGCAACACGGTTACCGCGCTGTGGAACTACGCCCAGCACTACGCCATGAGCGACAACAACTACGGCACCACCTTCGGCCCTTCGACGCCCGGCGCCATGAACCTGATCGCCGGGCAAACGCACGGCATGACGCCGCCCAATTTCAAGGAATACGTTGCGCACGGCACGCTCATCAGCGACCTCGATCCCGCCTTTGACGACTGCTCCAACCCGCACCGTCAACACCTGACCATGCACGGGCGTAATATCGGCGACCTGTTGAACGCGGCCGGCATTACCTGGGGCTGGTTTCAGGCCGGCTTCCGCCCCGATTCCAGGACGGCGGACGGCAAGGCCGTGTGCAGCGCCATGACAAAAAACATCGCCGGCGTCTCGGTGCCCACCTACATTCCCCACCACGAACCGTTCCAGTTCTACCACCAGACATCCAACCCGCATCATTTCCCGCCGAAATCGGTCGCCAACATTGGCCATGCCGGTCCA
>JBOHZI010000103.1:0-7534 GCA_050738295.1 Gammaproteobacteria bacterium | reverse complement strand
CTTTCCAGGCGTGCTCCTTCGACCGCTCGGACACCTCTCCAATCTCTCTATTCGATCCCTCCGCAAGAAACCCCTGTCAATTAATCTTGGGTTTCCTGGGTTTCTTGGCCTTCGCTGCGCTCGCAGCGCTGGGCGCGGCCACCACATTGGGTGGCGTCACCAGGCAGGCTTCGTCGTGACTCGGCTTACCCGGCGGTGCCCCCCCCGGGATGTCGTAGCGCGGATCGTGATTGATCGGCTTGGCGCCCGGTGGCTGCTGAGGCGGCAACACGCTACGCGCCTGGTACCAGCCCGGCGGCACGCAGGAATGCGAACACCCGGCCAGACCGGCCAGCGCACCCAGCATCACAATCAACACTACACTTCGACTCATTCCACTACTCCCAGCGCTTTCAGCGCCGATTCCACCGCAGCCTGATGCGCTTCGGCGAGACCCAACAAGGGTTGACGAATTCCGGACTCAATGCGCCCCATCCGTTGCAGCGCCCACTTGACCGGTATCGGGTTCGACTCCAGAAACAGCGCCTGGTTCAACGGCGCCAGTTCCTGGTCCAGCGTACGCGCCGTTTCAACATCGCCGCCCCGCGCCGCATCGCACAAGCGGCGCATGCGCTCCGGCACGATATTGGCCGTGACCGAGATCACGCCGTCACCACCGGCGAGCATGAAAGCGGCCGCCGTGGCATCGTCACCGGAAAGCAGAACAAAGTCAGGGCCGCACCCGCGACGCAATTCGCTGACGCGCTCCAGACGAGCGCTCGCTTCCTTGATTCCGACTATATTCGCGACCGTGGACAACTCCGCTACCGTCTCCGGCAACAGATCAGCCCCCGTTCGCGAGGGCACATTGTAAAGCAGGATGGGGCAATCCACCGCATCGGCGACCTCCCGGAAATGCGCGGCCAGCGCGCGTTGCGGCGGCTTGTTGTAATACGGCACCACCAGCAGCAGGCCATCGGCTCCTGCCGCCGCGGCCCGCCGCGACATGTCAAGCGTCTGCTCGGTGGAATTGGAGCCGGTGCCGGCAATCACCGAAATACGGTCACCAACACGCTCGATCACTCGGTGCAGCAGGAATTCGTGCTCATCGCGCAGCAAGGTCGGCGACTCGCCGGTCGTACCCGCAATCACCAGTGCCTCGGTACCGGCCTCGATGTGCCATTCAATCAGGCGCTCCAGGGCGGCGTTGTCAATGGCACCCGATGCCTCCATCGGCGTCACCAGCGCGACCTGTGATCCTGTCAGCGACATACAACGTTCTCCTACTTGACGCTCGGCGGTTCCGGTCGCAATAGCGGGAACAGCAAGACTTCGCGGATGGATTCGGCCCCGGTCAGCAACATCGCCACGCGGTCGATGCCGATGCCGACTCCGCCCGCGGGCGGCATGGCGTATTCCAGCGCACGCACGTAGTCGTGATCGAACAGCATGGCTTCCTCGTCGCCACCGGCCCGCTCGCGCACCTGATCCTCGAAACGCCGGGCTTGGTCCTCGGGATCGTTGAGTTCGGAAAAGCCGTTGGCGATTTCGCGGCCGGCCACGAACAGCTCGAAGCGATCCACCAATTCCGGGTCATCGTCCTTGACCCGCGACAGCGGCGACACTTCGCGCGGATAGTCGGTGATGAAGGTCGGCTGGATCAGCGTCGGCTCGGCCACCTGTTCGAACAGCTCGAGCAGCAGCTTGCCCCAACCCGCCTCGTCCGGCACCGCCACCTTGCGTGCCTGCAACAACTCGGCAAGACGCTCGCGGTTGCGCACATCGGCAGCAGCGAGCTCGGGTACGGCGGTCAGCACCGCCTCACTCAAGGCGACTCGCGCGAACGACGCACCGAAATCGAGGGTTTCGCCGGCATAATCGAACTGCGGGGAACCGGTGACATCGTCTGCCAGCGTGCGCAACAACGTTTCGGTCAACTCCATCATGGATTCGCAATCGCCATACGCCTGATAGGCCTCGAGCATGGTGAATTCCGGATTGTGACGCGCGGAGACGCCCTCGTTGCGGAAGTTGCGGTTGATCTCGTACACCCGCGGCATACCGCCGACCAACAGGCGTTTCAGGTACAACTCGGGCGCGATACGCATGTAGAGCGGCATGTCGAGCGCATTGTGATGGGTCACAAACGGACGCGCCACGGCGCCACCGGCGAGCGGCTGCATCATCGGCGTTTCCACCTCGATGAACCCGCGCGCATCGAGCAAACCGCGCGCGACATGCAGAATCTCGGCGCGCTTGCGAAACACCTCGCGCACCTCGGGATTCATCGCCAGATCAAGGTAGCGCTGACGGTAGCGCAACTCCGGATCCTTGAGGCCGTGAAATTTTTCGGGCAGCGGACGCAGGCACTTGGAAATCAGTCTCACGTGTTTTGCCCGCAGCGTCAGCTCGTCCGTCCTGGTGCGGAACAACGTGCCTTCGACGCCGACGATATCGCCCAGGTCGAGTGCCTTGAACAACGCGTAGTTTTCTTCGCCCACATCATCGCGCTTGACGAAAATCTGCATCCGTGCGCTGCCGTCATCGAGGTGTCCGAAGCTCGCTTTGCCCATCACCCGCTGTGTCATCAGGCGTCCACCGAGACAAGCCTTGATCGCACGTTCTTCGAGCGCCGGGCCATCAAGCCCCTCGTAGGTACCCACGAGTGCCTCGATCTGCGCGTCGGGGCGGAAATCGTTGGGGTAGGCAAACCCCGCTTCGCGCAGTTCATCCAGCTTGACGCGACGTTCGGCGACCAGATCGGTACGCGGATTCTTTTCTTCTGACATCAAAGGCTCCCAGCTCAGGTTCCGATCTCTACGCCCGCCTTGAGCGCAGCTTCGATGAAGGGGTCTATATCCCCGTCAAGCACCGCCTGGGTGTTCGCCACTTCCACGCCGGTGCGCAAATCCTTGATCCGCGACTGATCGAGTACATAGGAGCGGATCTGGCTCCCCCAGCCGATATCGGCCTTGCTGTCCTCGAGCTTCTGCTGCTCGCTACGCCGCTTCTGCATCTCCAACTCGTAGAGTTTGGCCTTGAGCTGCTTCATCGCGGTCGCCCGGTTCTTGTGCTGCGAACGGTCATTCTGACACTGCACCACGATGCCGCTCGGCAGATGCGTGATGCGCACCGCCGATTCGGTGCGATTGACATGCTGACCACCTGCGCCACTCGCCCGGTACACATCCACGCGCAGATCTGCGGGATTGATCTCGATCTCGAAACTGTCGTCCACCTCGGGCGCAACCGACACCGCGGAAAACGACGTGTGGCGCCGATGTCCCGAATCGAACGGGCTCTTGCGCACCAACCGATGCACACCGATTTCGGTGCGCAGCCAACCATACGCGTAATCACCCTCGAAGCGCACGGTGGCGCTTTTTATGCCCGCCACTTCGCCCGGCGACACCTCGATCAGCTCCGCGGTGTAGCCGCGCCGCTCACCCCAGCGCAGATACATACGCAGAAGCATCTCCGACCAGTCCTGAGCCTCGGTACCGCCAGAGCCGGCCTGAATGTCGAGAAACGCATTGGCGGCGTCCATTTCACCACTGAACATGCGCCGAAACTCAAACCCTTCGAGCGTGTGCTGAATACGATCCAGGTCAGCAGAAATTTCGGCCAGAGCGGCCTCGTCGTGCTCGCTCGCGGCCATTTCCAGCAGTTCACCGGCATCGTTTACGCCCGTCGTCAGCTCGTCTGCGCCACTTACAATTTCCGCCAGTCGCGCACGCTCACGGCCCAGGCTTTGCGCCTGTTCAGGGGCCGCCCACACATCGGGATCTTCGAGGCTGCGATCCACCTCGTCCAGGCGCGCCTTGCTGTCGGCGTAGTTAAAGATACCCCCTGAGCGCCTCGGCACGGGCACTGAGATCGGTGAGTTGCTCGCGAAGGGCTGTGAGTTCGGCCACGATGGTTCCGTAAGGCTGTGTAAAACAGAGATTCTACCAACGCTGCCAGAAACGCCGCCGCGGCACGTCCCACATCCGGCCCGCGCCGAACAGACGAAACGCGCCACGCTGGCGTGCAAACGCCGTAAGCCAGCGGCGTCCCAACGTGTCCTCGCCCGCGCCGATCACCGCCACCAGGCCTGGTTCAATGCCTTTGTCCAGCGCAGCATCCGGTTCCCGCCGCTCCAGATCGAGCCACTGAGCAAGCCCGTCCAGTTCCGCCGATCGTGCCGCCAACATCCGGGCAGCCACACGTGGCGGCGCCGGCGGCAATGCACCACCACCCCACACCCACAGCGCATTGGCCTGTAATCGGCCTGCCGCTTGCCGCGCACGGTTGACGGGATGCTCGTACCACAGCATCTGCAACTCGTTGAGCACCCGCATGCCGTCTGCGTTCACACCGAAAATACCAGGCGTGGCCTCTATTGCGGTTCCTTCGGCCATCTCGGCCGGGAGCCCCGACCTTGGCTCCGCACCATCCAGGCGCGCATACCAGTGCCCGGGGCCCGCCCATTCGAGGCGCAGTTCGGTCTCCGGGAAATGCTCATGCGATGTATCGATCAACGCCCGTGATTCGCTCGTGCTCAACCCGTCTTCGCCCAACCGGCGCAACAACAGGCGATCACGATCCGGCGTGAGTATCACTGGTTCGGCCATGAACCAGGCCGAGCCCACCGGGCGGCCTTCGGCAAGTCGCGTCAAAGCGGCAGCAGGCGGGGTATCGATGCCGAACACTCCTGAGACCAGCGCCAGCGCCGATTGTGCTTCGATCACGGTGGGCGATACGTGCTTCAGGCGCCGTTGCACGCGCCTCTCACCGGCCACAGTCTGCGGATCGAAATGCGGCCAGATCAGGACCGGTGATAACATCGAAGCATTCTCTCTCAAGAGTTCAATCGATGGAAATAGTACGCGACTTGCTGGTAACCAGCGAACAACCGATCGTTCGCCACTATCATCCGGGCGAGATGCGCGTGCGCGACATCACTTTCGAAAAGAGCGTCATCATTACGCCGCGTGAGGGCGCAATCCAGTGGCCGCCGCAGAGTTTCGATGAGCTCGAAGCGCAACATCTCGCGCGCCTGCTTGAACTTGACCCGCGCCCGGAATTGATTCTGCTCGGTACCGGAGAAACCCAGCATTTCCCGCCGCGTGAAATGATGGCACCGCTGATCGACGCCAACATCGGCGTGGAAGTCATGACCAGCTCTGCCGCCTGCCGCACCTGGAATATCGTACTCAGCGAGGCACGGCAGGCCGCCGCCGCCATCCTCATCCGCTAAAGATTGGGACTGGGGACTCGGGACTGGGGACTCGAAGCATCAGTTGGCGTTTCAGCCAAAAGTTCCACCATGCTGCTGTAGGAGCCCAGCTTGCTGGGCAATTAACAAGGAATCGCGCAGCGTAGCTGCGCTCCCACACTCTTTGTGTTCAGCCTCTACAGGGCCGCCGAGGACAGCAATGCAGTAGCAGGAGCGAGTTTGTTCGCACAATCTTTGAGTCCCGAGTCCCGAGTCCCCAGTCCCAATCAATCCAGAAGCACTTCGCGGTTGATTCCTGCCATGCCGATTTTGCGCCGCAGACGGCGCATGGCGGCTATCTGCACCTGGCGCACACGTTCACGGGTGAGGCCCAGTACCTCTCCAATGTTTTCCAGTGTTCGCCGTTCACGCCCGTTCATGCCGAAACGCATTTCGATCACCTCGCGATGGCGCGGCGAAAGCTCGTTCAACCAACCCTTGATAAGTATCGTTATTTCCTGATCACACGCGCAATCACGCGGATCCTTGGCGTGTGCATCGTCCAGACAATCGAGCAGAATGTGTCCGCTGCGATCATCGAGCGGCGCATCCACGGAAACCGAGCGTTCGCGTACGCGGCGCAGCTTGGCAATGCGCTCGGCGCTGAATCCCGTGCGCTCGGCAATCTCCGTGGTCTTCGGCGCGCGCCCCAATTCCCGGCGCAGTTCCTGCTCCGTGCGCACGTAGCAGGACAATTCACGCACCACATGGATGGGCAAACGCACCGTGCGGCCCTGATTGACCACTGCGCGCTCTACACCCTGGCGGATCCACCAGGTGGCATAAGTGGAGAAGCGGCAGCCGCGGTCGGGGTCGAACTTGCCTACGGCGTGCATCAGCCCGAGATTGCCCTCCTCGATCAAATCGAGCAGCGGCACGCCACGGCCCACGTAAGCACGCGCCACGCTGACCACGAGGCGCAGGTTGGACTCGATCATGTGCTTGCGCGCGGCTTCGTCCCCGGCCTGTATGCAGCGCCCCAGCGCGATTTCCTCCTCTGCGCTCAGTAGCGAGTGGAAACCGATTTCGCGCAGATACATGTTGGTGGCATCGAGCTCGGTGGGTGTCGGCGCGGATTGCGCCCGATCAGGCTTTTCCGCATCGTTCTTGTCGTTGCCCTGCGCCGATAACGCTTGCGCCAGCAGCGTTTCCGCAACATCGCTATCGGCATCATCCAGCTCGTCTTCGATTTCTATGGGATCGTTTTCTTCTTCTTCGAGAGTGGCCAGCTCATCGAGAATCAACGTCTCGACGCTGTCGTCACTCGTTTCCGTGTTACTGCTCCGTTCGGTCTTGCGTTGTTTGCATGACGTGGACGCACGGGTCACGATTGAAGCCTCCCTTCGGCACAATCCGGATCGTGGATATGATGCTAACCCGGTTTGGGAAGATAACGCAATGGGTCGACCGGTTTTCCGTCACGACGAATCTCGAAATACAACGCCGGTTTGTCGTTCGGACCAAGGCCCATCGTTGCAATTTTTTGTCCCGCCTTGACGCTGTCGCCTTCATGCACAAGCAAACGTTGGTTGTGCCCATAGGCGCTTAACCACTCGTCGTTGTGCTTGATGATAATCAAGCGCCCGTAACCCACCAACGCACTGCCGCTGTACACCACCGTTCCGGCGGCGGAGGCGCGCACCGCGGCACCCAGCTGACCGTTGATTACGATGCCCTTGCCGGCTACTCCCTGCTTGCCATAAGTGGGCTGCGCCCTGCCCTGACTCGGCCACTGCCAATGAATCGGCCCGGCCACTACAGGCTCCGAAGGCTGATTGGCGGGCGCTGGAACGGTTTTCCCCGTGGGCTCGGAGTGCGCCACGTGTTGCTGACCCGATTGCATCGCAGTCCCTCGGGCGCCACGGCGCGTCGGGTACAGCCGAATGCGCTGGCCGGGATAAATTGTGTACGGCGGCTTGATGCCGTTCCATACCGCCACCGAGTGATAATCCAGCCCGTAGTGCCAGGCGATCGAATACAACGTATCGCTCTTGCCCACCGTATAGGTAGCCGGGCGTTGACCGCTGCCCGGCAGATTGAGCGCTCCCGCGCAACCCGCCAAAAGCAGCGCCACAAATAACGGCAACAGAATGCGTGCGCGACGGTGCTTCATCGTTGAGTCGTTCCCGAGGTGAACGGAACAAAGCTTACTGCGCCGAGCGCCTGAAATTCGAATCCCTGCTCGGTACGCGTGTACACCCGTAGCTCCTGCACCGCACGCGGTCCGACCGGCGCGATCAGCCGCCCATTGGGCGTCAGTTGCTCGAATAGCACCGCCGGCACCACTTCGGGTGCGGC
>JBOHZI010000102.1:0-7540 GCA_050738295.1 Gammaproteobacteria bacterium | reverse complement strand
CTTCGCAGGGCTACCTGCAGGTGACGGGTGCGCCGGGAACGCCCCCGAATGTGCCGCTGACGGTGCATTGGGATGCACATCCGGTCAATCTCGGGATCTCCGGCAGCGTCAGCCCGACCGGTACGGTCAAGGCGGGTGACAACCTGGCCTACACCCTGGTGGTGCAGAACATCCAGAGCAGCGGCTCGGGTTCGGCAACGCAGGTGGAGATGACCTACAAGGTGCCGAGCGGTGTGACCTACCTCGCCTCCAACGGCGATGCCACGAGCTGTACCGCGGCCGCGGGGACCGTGACCTGCGACTTCGGCACACTGGCTGCGGGAGCAAGCGATCTGGAGACCATCGTGGTGCAGGCCAATCAGGATGCCGATACGGTGGAGAGCACCTTCACGGTCAGCTCCAGGGAGCCGGACAGCGACCCCAGCAATAACAGCGCCATGATCAGCACCAACCCCAACACGGGTCCTGTTGGTCCGCCCGGACCGCCCGGACCGAAGGGTGACAAGGGCAGTTCAGGCTTTGGCATGCTGGGTCTGATGGGTCTCTTGGGGCTCGCGTTGAGCGGGGAGTGGATTCGGCGCCGACGCTACCAGAAGCGCCAGTGATCCACTGAGTCCACTCATGGGCTAATTCAGGGGCGGCTTCGGCCGCCCCTTTTTTTGGCACCGAGAAGTGTTGGTAAGTTTTTCAATTCTTCGAATAACCGATAATGCGTTACATCTTCATGGTCGAATGGTCCACAAAGGAAAAGTCTGAAGTGAACTCTGAGCCAGGAATCAGCCAGCGGCGCTTTACCGAGGAATTGAGGCAAAGAGTCCTGCTCGCCTGGCCGATGTGGCTGGTCGTCGCCGTGTGCGTCGGTCTTGCGTTCGGCGGCGAACCGGTGCGCCTGGCTCTGCGCTATACACGGGTCGGCGTGGAGGCAGGGCAGTGGTGGCGGCTGTTTACCGGCAATTTTGTGCATTCCGGCTGGGTGCACATTGCCATGGATATGGCGGGTGTGATCCTGTTGTGGATACTCTGCGGCGAGCGTCTGTACGGCTGGCGCTGGCTGCTCGCGACCGTGGCCGGGAGCTGGGCCATAGGGCTCGGAGTGTGGTGGGCCTGGCCGAACGTCGTCTGGTATCTCGGAATTTCCGGCGTCTCGCACACCTATTGGGCTGCAGGGGCACTGCTTCTGATCGTGGCACGCCGCTGGGAAGGCCCTGCGATGCTGGTTCTGCTTGCCGGCAAGCTCACTTGGGAGCAGGCGAGCGGCGCTGGATTACCCACCAGCGTGGAAATGCTTCACGGGCCGGTGCTGATCACGGCGCATCTGATCGGCGCTATTGCCGGGGTGGTGGTCGGTCTCGGCCTGATTGCCTTCGACACCATCCGCAGCCGTCGCCGCACTTAGACCACGGCAGCCGTGGGAGCAGCTATTGTGGTTGCGAAGGATCGTCTCCGTCGTCGTTCCCGCGAAAGCGCACTGCTGTCCGGCGAAAGTACATACTCACCTGCTTCGTCATTCCCGCGCAGGCGGGAATCCAGTGAGATTTCGTATCCCGACTACGTCGGGATTCCTTGTTTGACTGGGTTCCCGCTTTCGCGGGAACGACGAGAAATGCCGGGCTTCGCGCCGACCATGGATAGCATTCCCGCCTTCGCGGGAATGACTAAAAGGCGAGTTCAAACTTTTCCCGGGAGCAGTGCGGCAGCGGCGAAACCTCTTTATTGTGGACTCGGAGCAGCGGTGGGCGGTATGATTCCAATCAGGTTGAACCAGGTCAATACGTGCTAGCGCTTTATCCCGGTACTTTCGATCCTGTTACCAATGGTCACGAGGACCTGGTGCGCCGTGCCGTCGGGCTGTTCGAGCGCGTGATCGTGGCGGTGGCCGCGGATACGACCAAGCGGCCGCTGTTCGATCACACGCAACGCTTGCAGCTTGCCGAAACGGTGTTCGCTGATGAGTCACGCGTGGAAGTGGTGGGCTTTTCCGGGCTGACCATTCACTATGCGCGTGAACGCAAGGCAGGCGCTATTTTGCGCGGTTTGCGTGCGGTATCGGATTTTGAATTCGAATTTCAGCTTGCGATCATGAACCGCCGACTGGAACCGCGCATCGAGACCGTTTTCCTCACTCCCGGCGAGAGCACCACGTTCATCTCTTCGACCTTGGTGCGTGAAATAGCTCGCCTCGGCGGGAACGTGGACGAGTTCGTCCATCCATGCGTCAGTACGGCGCTGAATGAGATTTATGACCAACAAGGACATTCATGAAACGAAAGGTATTTCTGTTTACGATTTTCGCATGCGTGTCGGCGCTCGCTTCCGTGTGCGCCCAGGCGCAGGAGGCTAACGATAGCATAGGCGCGGCCATCGGTTTCGAGAGCTATCAAACCGATATCAACACTGGCTCCGGCACCTACCAGGCACAGGTGAGTGAAGTCGGTCTCGCACTGCGTCAGTATTTCGGACGCGATTTTTCACTGGCCATGGAAGTCGGCTATAGCGAGCTTTCATACGACAATAATCCGAACGCAACGAACTTCTCGCCGAGCGGTGTGTATGGCCGGTTGATCGCACTTTATCGGTGGCGCATCGTTCCACATTTTGCGCTCGACTTCAAAGGCACTGCGGCTTACCATCGCCTGACCAATTCCAATGCCAGCGGCGATTTTGCCGATCGTTGGTGGTCGTATTCGGCCTCCGCGGGGCCGCGCTACAGCATTCGCTGGTTCAGCGTAGCGGCGGGGTTGGTGTATCGCCACGCCTCGGGCACCGAGGAGTCGCCTTCTGCCGGCGATCAGTCTTTCGGCTTCGCGCGTAGCACCAATCCGTACCTCGATTTCGATTTCACGGTAGAACCTCATGGCACCGTCGGTGTGCATTTCGAGGGCGGAGCACGGCGCAGCATCGCGCTTGTATTCGGTTACCGCTTCGTTTCGCCGTGAACCCTGATTCGGTTGCCGCGCGCCAGTTGACCAAGCGCCTGTTGCGTGCCTGCGGGCGTGCAATCGAAGACTACGGAATGATCGCCGACGGCGATCGCGTCATGGTGTGCCTGTCGGGCGGCAAGGACTCCTACACTTTGCTCGACATGCTGCTAGAACTGCAGAAGCGCGCGCCAGTTCGGTTCGAGTTGCAAGCCGTCAATCTCGATCAGAAGCAGCCCGGATTCCCGGAACACGTATTGCCGGAATATCTCACAGCACGGGGCGTGGATTACCGGATATTGGAACAGGACACCTACAGCGTGGTGCGCGAGAAGGTCCCCGAGGGCAGGACCCAGTGCGGGCTGTGTTCGCGGTTGCGGCGCGGCGCGCTCTATAACTATGCGGCCGAGCACGGATTCACCCGCATCGCCCTGGGGCATCACATGGACGATGCGCTGGAGACGCTGTTTCTCAATCTTTTCTACACCGGACGCATCAAGTCCATGCCGCCAAAGTTGCTCAGCGATGACCGCGAGAACATGGTCATCCGCCCGCTGTATTACTGCCGTGAACGCGATATTGAAAAGTATGCGGCCATGCGTGAGTTTCCGATTATTCCCTGTACGCTCTGCGGATCGCAGGACAACCTCAAGCGGGTGGCGATCAAGCACATGCTGACGGAATGGGAACAGTTGGATCCGAAACGCATTGCTTCCGTCGCAACCGCTCTGGCGCATGTCGAACCTTCGCAGCTTGCCGATGGGCGCCATCATGATTTCCATGCCCTGGATGCCCTGTTGCGTGTAGAGCCTGTGCGTCGCCGAGCTTGATCGGCCCGTTTTTGACTGACTGGTGAAGCACACGCTGCCGCAAAGGTGTAGTATTCGCCTTTCGGCGGCCATTAACGGGCGCTGCAAAAATCAGTAAGACCAACATAAGGAGACTCTCATGTTTCGGATTCGTTTGATTTCTGCACTGGCCTGCGTGGCTCTGGCGAGCACAGCGTTTGCCGCTGCCAAGCCCGCGGCCGGTCCGTTTTCCAATCTCCAGTTGCGCAACCTGGGCCCGAGTGTATCGGGCGGGCGGGTCAGCACCGTAACCGGTATCCCCGGCATGCCCGGCGTTTACTATGTGGGCGCAGCGGGCGGCGGGTTATGGAAAACCACCGACGATGGCATGAGTTGGAACGCCATTTTCAAAAAGGCTGCTTCGATTGGTGCGGTGGCGCTTGCTCCGTCGAATTCGAACGACATCTGGGTGGGCACGGGCGAATCAAACCCGCGTAACGATACGCTCACCGGCCACGGCATCTATTATTCGCCGGATGGCGGCAAGACCTGGCAGTTCAAGGGCTTGGCCGATGCCGGACAGATTGCACGCATCATCGTCAATCCGACGAATCCGGATATTGTTTATGTGGCCGTGATGGGCAACGTCTGGAAGGCGGGCAAGACGCGCGGCGTGTACATGACCAGCGATGGCGGCAAGACCTGGAAGCAGGTGCTTTACGTCAACGACACGACGGGTGCGAGCGATATCGCGATGGATCCGAAGAACCCCAATGTGATGTTTGCCGGCATGTGGACGGTACAACGCAAGCCGTGGACGCTCACTAACGGCAGCAAGGACGGCGGCATCTGGCGTTCACTCGACGGTGGCCGCACCTGGAATAAATTGACGACCGGCTTGCCGGACGGGCCGACCAACCGTGTGGACATCGCCATTGCGCCCTCGGATCCGAACCAGATTTATGCGCTGATGGCAACGAAGAATCATGTGCTGTGGGGCTCGGACGATATGGGCGACCACTGGCATGCGATCAGCAACAACCATGCGCTCGATGTGCGTCCGTTCTATTTCACGACGCTGGCGGTGGCGCCGAACAATCCGGACAGGCTTTATTTCGGTTCGTTCCAGTTGATGGTTTCCAGCGATGGTGGCAAGACGGCGCATGTGCTCGATGGCGACGTGCATGTGGATCATCACGACATCTGGATCGATCCGAAGGATCCGAACCGTATCATCCAGGGCAACGATGGCGGTGCCTACGAAACGCTGAACGGTGGCAAGAGCTGGCGTTATTTCAACAATCTTCCAATTGAAGAGCTTTACACCGTTTCAATCGGTAATACGCAGCCGTTCGAGATCTGCGGCGGTTTGCAGGATAACGATGGGGCTTGCGGTCCGTCGAACAGCATGGACTACAGCGGCATCTGGGGTGCGGACTGGTGGGATCCGGCGGGCGGTGACGGCATTTATGCCGTGCCGGCGCCGTCTGATCCATCCATCGTCTATGCTGACTCGGAAGACGGTTTCGGTTTTCGCATAAACAGCAAAACGATGACGGCGAAGTTTATCAAGCCCTATTCGCCGGGCGCGACGGACATGCCCAGTTCCAAACTCAAATACCGCTTCAGTTGGGGTGCACCGATCGCTGTGTCTCCGACGAATGCGAATACCGTTTACATGGGCGCCAATGTCGTATTCAAGTCCACCGACGGTGGGGCGAACTGGCAAGCCATCAGTGGCGATCTGACTCGCAACAACAAAAAGCATCAACCCGTGGCGGGAGGTCCCGTCAATCACGATATCTCGGGTGCGGAAAACTTCGACACAATTCTTTCCATCACTATTGCGCCAACCGACCCCAAGGTCATGTGGGTAGGGACCGACGATGGTCTGGTGTGGGTCACGAAAGATAGTGGTGATCACTGGCATAAAGTTACTCCGGGCGTGCCGTCTGCGGCAAAACTCGGGCGCATTTACCAGATCGGTGTATCTCCCTTTAACGCGGGCACGGCTTACCTGACGGTCGATGCACATATGCTCGGAGACACGCATCCCTACGTTTACAAAACGTCCAACTATGGAAGCAGTTGGCAGCGCATTAGCAGCGGCCTGCCAGACGATGCCGCCGCGATGGTTGTACGTGAAGATCCCAACCAGCGAGGGCTGCTGGCGCTCGGCACCAACCGGGGTTTGTACATATCTCACAACGATGGCTCGCACTGGATGCGCATCAAAGCCAACCTGCCGGTCATGCCCGTGTGGGATCTCAAGTTCACCAAACACCCGCACGATCTGGTGCTGGCCACGCATGGCCGCGGCTTTTGGGTATTCGATAACATCGAACCGCTCGAACAGTGGAAAGGTTCGGTGGGCAAAGATGCATTCCATCTGTTCTCGGCCTCTACCGGCACCGAGTGGGTGAAGTATTACGGACGCCACATCGGCCCGGCGCCCACCGATTTCGTGGCTCCCAATCCGCCCAGCGGGCCGGTGATTTCCTATTATTTGAAGTCCGCGCTTGATCAGGGGAAAAGCGGCAGCGGCAAGCCGCCGGTCACGATCAAGGTGACCGACTCGGCGGGTAATGCGGTGGCAACGTTCCATGGCCCAGGCAAGGCGGGCGTTAATCGTATCGCCTGGAACATGCGCTACGACGGTGCTCACATGCCCAAGTTCCTGAAGACGGGCGGATTTGGTGGTGGTGGCCCCAACGGCCCGATCGCGCTGCCTGGCACCTATAACGTCACCGTAACGGCAGGCAAGAACAGCAGCAAGCAACAGGTGCAGGTGGTGGCTGATCCACGACTGCACATTCCCATGGACACACAGGAGCGGGCGCTGCATACCGGTCTCGTAATGCGGAATAACGCCGATGCCGCCGTCACGATGTTCGAGCGGCTGCATTCGATGCTCGGCACCCTCGACGAGGTAATCGGCAACACGGCCGACGCGCCCAAGGACAGTGCCAAGGCGGGCGTGCATACGGCGGCACTAGCGCTCAAGAGGCAGCTCGGTGGATTCGGACTGCAGCTTTATAATCCCAAACTGCAATTCAGCGTACCCGAGGACAGCCTGCACTACATCTCTCGTTTCGGCATGGAGCTTCTCGGCTTGTACGGAAATGCCGTGCAGATAGGGCCGAACCAGGCGCCCAATGCCGAGCAAATGGGCGTGATGAAAAAGGCGGAAGGGCAATTGCAGCAGTATCTCGATACGTTCAATGGCGCACTGCATCAGGCGGCGGTGCAGTTTAACGACAAGGCCTACAAGGCGGGCGTGCAGACGCTTGGCGTAGGCAAACCGATCAAGGTCAAACCGGTAGTAATGCCCGCCGCCGCTACGGCCTCCTCCGGGCAAATGTCCGGTCAGGCTGGTAACTAGGCTGATGTAATTGACGGGTTGCCGGGGAATATTTCCCCGGCAGCCCGGCGTCAGGCATTGAGGTCGGGAATCAGGTCGCTGCGGATTTTCTCAATCTCGTCGCGCAGGAATAACTTACGCTTTTTCAGGCGACGCAAGCCGATTTGGTCGGCATAGGGGCCGGATTCACAGGCACGGATTCGCTCGTCGAGCGCACGATGTTCGCTCTGTAATATTTGTAGACGCTTGCGCAGCGCCCGCTGGTCTTCCGGCTCCAGCGGCCCGTTCATGGTGGCCTGTTCCCTCGCTGGCTTGTATGGTCTTTCTATCCTAGCGCGCCGTCATCTTTCCGGCAAGCGTGCGAAAATGGCCCTGAATTCCGGCCTGGCTCATCGTATGGAGCTTTATAAGCGTTTTCAGATCGAAGCCGCGCACCGGCTACCCAATGTGCCGGAGGGGCATAAATGCGCGCG
>JBOHZI010000101.1:0-7679 GCA_050738295.1 Gammaproteobacteria bacterium | reverse complement strand
GTACGTGCCCCGTTCAGCCCATCAAATCGCAATGATGGGGACGTCAAAACCGCACGTCTATTTACGTGTGGCCGTCTTCTTCCTGCGTGCCGCAGTCTTCTTTTTGCGGCCGCCAGCCTTCTTTTTACGAGCACCGGCCTTTTTCTTGCGGGCGCCAGCCTTCTTCTTGCGAGCGGCTGGCTTCTTGCGCCGTGTCGTGGTCTTCTTCTTGCGAGCACCTGCCTTTTTCTTGCGGGTGCCAGCCTTCTTTTTACGTGCTCCCGCCTTCTTCTTGCGAGCACCAGCCTTCTTTTTACGTGCTCCCGCCTTCTTCTTGCGGGCAGCAGGCTTCTTGCGTGTCGCAGTCTTTTTGCGAGCACCAGCCTTCTTTTTGGCGATTGCCTTGCGACGAGCCGCCTGAGTACGACGAGCGACTGTCTTCTTCTTCGCTGTCGTTTTCTTCTTGCGCGTCGCGGTCTTCTTTCGAGTACCAGTCTTGCGTGTTGCCATGAGTCGGATCTCCGTTTGTGAACAACTCACCCCGAAGTATAGTTGCATTTATTTATTTTTGTGCGATTTTTGAAAAGTTTTTTCAGTGTGCCAGAACACGAATTTGTTTCCAATGTTCGTTTGAGACGGGCGTTACGGACAGTCGATTACCGCGTTGAAGGATGCGCATCGTTTCCAACTCGGTAGTCTCTCGCAGCTTCGACAATGCGACCGTAGCAGCGAAGCGCTCGATGAATTCCAGGTCCACCACCGACCATCGAGGCGCATCGTGGGTGCTTTTCGGGTCGAAATGCAGATCGTTTTTGTCGAACTGCGTCGGGTCCGGATAGGCTTCGCGAACCACGCGCATGATGCCGACGATGCCCGGCTCCGCGCAGTTCGAGTGGTAGAAAAACACCTCGTCCGCAAGGCGCATATCGCGCATGAAGTTACGGGCCTGATAGTTTCTTACGCCATCCCACATCGTGCGCCGGCGCGGTGCGCGAGCCAGATCGTCGATCCCGAACACCGACGGTTCGGACTTCATCAGCCAGTAATTCATGCGCTTGCTCCGGGTAAATCAAACGTCATCGTGCCGCGTTCGGTCGCGACGGCATCAAGCGCGACATCCCACTCCGCCGCAGGCAAGGAGGACGTTTGCTGCCACGTATAGGCGTAACCGCACAAGGTTGGTCGCGCACGACCGTCCCGCTTGAAAGCGAAGGTGCGGTCGTAAAATCCTGCGCCGAATCCCAGGCGGTTGCCTTTTGTATCGAAAGCAAGCAACGGCACCAGCACCAGATCCAGCGTCTCGGGGGCAAGAATGTGGGTCGCGTCAGGTGTCGGTTCGGGGATGCCGAAGCGGTTCGGCTGCAAGGGCTCGCCCGCCTGCCAGCGCACGAATTCCATGCGCTGCGCATCAAGCACACGCGGCAGGTACACTGTTTTGCCGGCTTCGAACGCCGCATCGATCAGGGGCACCGGATCGAGTTCGCTATCCAGCGCGACATAGGCCGCCACACACTCGGCAGTGAGGAACGGAGCACTGGCGGCAAGGTGACGGGCGGTGGCGGTGGACGATTCGTGGATCACGGTTGCCGGCAGCGCGTTGCGGCGCGCCAGAAATTCGCGGCGTAAGGCGCAACGCGCGCGTTCAAGTTGGGAAGGGGAAGAAGACATCCTCCGTCTACGCCGTTGCCGGTGGTCGCCCTTGAACCAACAGTTCAAGGGGGAGTGAACCGTGGTGGCTCAGGCTTTCCGCATAGCGGATATGCACACTGCACACCACAAGTCGACTCCTAAGCTCGTAATCAGGCTCGAAGGGTTTGCACAGCATCGAACGTGACAGAGGATGCAGGTTCATCATCGCCCGAGCTTCGTGACGATGCAAGCCCCCTCGGGGCTTGACTTCCATGCCGAATGCCGCATCGAGCGCCCGGCAATTAGCCGGTAGCCGCGGTTCCGTCTGCCTGGGCCAGCGTCAGACGCAGGCGCTGAATCCGCTCCATGGACTGACTCACGGTCGCATCCCGTTCGTTTTCGGCTTGCAGAAATTGATGCGCGAGATTGAGCGCCACCATCACGGCAATGCGGTCCATGCCCACCACGCGGCCGGAATCCCGAACTTCGCTCATATCCTGGCTGAGCAGATCTGCCGCCTTGAGCAGCGATTCGCGTTCATCGGGAGGGCAGGCGACGTGATAATCGCGATCGAGAATTCTTACCGTAACCTGCGTGTTGGCGGTCACGACACTTCCAGACCCTTGAGCCGGGTAATCATGGCCTCGACCCGGCTTTGCACCATCATGTTCTTGTTGGCGAGCTGGGCACGCTCGGCGCTCAGCGCATTCATGCGCTCGGTCAGCAGACGATTTTCCTCGTGCAAAGTTTCCAGCCGTCCGGCCAGACGTTTCACTTCGCGCTCCAATCCCTGCAGCTCGGCTTCGAGTTCTTTCGGTAGTTTCTTGTCCATGGCGTTGAACTATAGGCGTAAATGGGTTACAAATCAATCCTGCTTGGCCGTTCCTCGCGGCTGGGCCTTAATAATACGGTGTGGAAGCAGAACTCACCTCACCCGTTAGGATGGCAGGTATGAACATATCTTCCGACCCCGATGGCGTATCTGCTGCACTCGAATCGCCTCAACGGACTCGCTGCCACGCTGCATTATGCGGCGCGCTCGTGGCCGGTGAGAATTCACGCGATGCCGCTCAGCTGGCCGTTACGCTTGGCCAGAGCCAGGACGCCGAGTCCTTTGAAACCTGGGCCCGACTCGTGCAAACGCAACTCCGGGCCACCGATTTTTCCTTCCGCTTGTACGCGCTGGATGACGACGCGGCGCTCGCTGCGCGCGTAGAGACGCTGGCCGCATGGATACGTGAATTCCTCTCCGCGCTGGGTCAGGCGGGCGAGCGCCTGAAGACGCTCGGAGCGGAGGCGCAGGAGACGTTGCAGGAGCTGGACGCCATCGGTCAGGGCGCGGCGGTCGGCGAGAGCGATGTGGAAAGCGAAGAACTGATGTATGCCGAACTGGCCGAACACGTCCGACTGAGCGTGCTGTTTCTGTACGAAGCGCTCAACCCACCGGAGCCGTCCGTGGCACAATGAAGGTTCGCTCCGGATCAGGATTATCGACATGGACACGCAGGAATTCAAGCGCCGCCGCAGCGCGCTGATGCGCATGATGGGCACGGGCTCGATCGCGATCATACCCTCCACCCACGACAAGATTCGCAACCGCGATGTGGTTTACCCGTTTCGCCAGGACAGCGATTTCTGGTACCTCACCGGCTTCAACGAACCGGACGCGGTTGCGGTGCTGATCCCCGGACGCAAGGCCGGCGACTACATCCTGTTCTGCCGTGAGCGCGATCCCGAGCGCGAAACCTGGGACGGCCACCGCGCGGGCACCGAGGGCGCAGTTGCCGAATACGGCGCGGCCGATGCGTTTCCCATCGGCGATCTCGATGACATCCTGCCCGGCCTGATTGAAGGCTGCGACAGCGTGTACTACACCATGGGCACCAACCCCGCCTTCGACCAGCGCATGACGGGCTGGGTGAACGAACTGCGAGCGAACGGCCGGGCGGGAGCGCGCACGCCGGAAGAATTCGTCGCGCTCGAGCATCTGCTGCACGACCTGCGTCTGTACAAGAGCCGCAGCGAGATCAACGCCATGAAGCAGGCTGCGAAAATCTCCATGGAAGCGCATCGGCGCGCCATGCACAAGGCACGGCCGGGGCTGTACGAATACGAAGTGGAAGCCGAACTGCTCGGCCAATTTCGTGCGCACGGCACGCGCGAAGCCTACGGCTCGATCGTGGGTTCGGGCGCCAACAGCTGCACTCTGCACTACGTCTCCAACAACCAGACCATGAACGACGGCGACCTGCTCCTGATCGACGCCGGCTGCGAGTACGGCTACTACGCCTCCGACATCACCCGCACCTTCCCGGTCAACGGGCGCTTCAGTCCCGAACAGCGCGCGATCTACAATCTGGTGCTTGCGGCGCAAAAAGCCGGCATCGACAAATGCCGCGCGGGCAACCGGTTCAACGAACCGCACGAGGCCACCGTGCAGGTCATCACCCGCGGGCTCATCAAGCTCGGATTACTCAAGGGCACGCCAGCCAGGCTCATCAAGGAAGGCGCGTACAAGAAGTTCTACATGCACCGCGCAGGACATTGGCTGGGGCTCGACGTGCATGACGTCGGCGACTACAAAATCGCCGGCGAATGGCGCGAACTCGAGCCGGGCATGGTGCTCACCGTCGAACCCGGCATCTACATTCCGCCGGACACACGCGGCGTCGCCAAAAAATGGTGGAACATCGGCGTGCGCATCGAGGACGACATTCTGATCACCCGCAAGGAACCGGATGTGCTCACCGGCAAGCTCATCAAGGAAGTGAAAGACATCGAGGCCTGGATGCAGAAGAAGGCCGCCATCGCCGCATGAGCGAAACCCTTCCGCGCGATGCCGTCGTTGCCGGTGGCGGACTGGCCGGCGGCCTCGCCGCACTCGCGCTCGCGCGGCTGGGATTGTCGGTCACGCTGGTCGAGGCCCGGGCACCGGCAGCACGCGGCGGCAGCGATGGACGCAGCATTTCACTGTCTCTGGCCAGCCTGCGCGTGCTCGAGGCACTCGGCATCGGCGAAGCGCTCGCCGCCGTGTCGCAACCCATTACCAGCGTGCACATCTCCGAAGCCGGTCACTTCGGGCGACTGCGCTTCAGCGCACGGGAAATGGGTGTGCCCGTACTCGGCCGCGTAGTGCCCGCCGAACCGTTGCTCGCCGGCATCATGGAGGCTGCGCTCGAAGCGGGCGTACAGCGCCTCAGTCCGGCCACGGTGGAAGCCGCACCGCTGGCGGCCGATGGAACTACGCGCACCGTTATGGTGAACGGCGCCGATACCACCGAAAGCGTACCGACAAAATTGCTGCTGGTGGCCGACGGTGGCGGCTCGGCTCTGCGCGGCGCACTCGGCATCGAACACCGCGAGCACCGTTATAAAAGCGTTGCACTGGTCACGACAGCGCGGGCCACACACCCGCAACCGGGCGTGGCTTACGAACGCTTCACACCGCAGGGCACGCTCGCCATTCTGCCGCGTGCGGGCGATCGGGTCGGTGTGGTGTGGACCGTACCCGAAGCCGACGCAGCAACACTGGCCGAGCTTCCGGCCGAAGACTTTCTGACGCGCGTCGCGGACGCCATGGGCGGACGTCTCGGCACACTGCATCCGGTCGCTGCCGTGCGCCACTTCCCGCTGAGCGCGTCGCATGCACTGACGCAAACCACCGCACGCGCGATCGTCATCGGCAACGCGGCCCACAGCCTGCACCCGGTCGCGGCGCAGGGCTTCAACCTGAGCGTGCGCGACATCGCCGTACTCGCCGAATGTTTGAACGATGCACGTACCGATGTTGGCGACTCCGCCGCACTCGCCCGCTACGCCGAACGCCGTCGCCGAGATCAGGCTCGAACGCGCGGCTACACCGACTTCGTCCGCAACCTCGGCGACCTGACCGCAGCACCCGCGGCGCCCGCACGCGCCCTGGGTTTGCTCACCACCGAATTCACTCGCCCACTGGCCCGTGCGCTCGCACGCCAGGGCATGGGTCTCGCGCCACGTCCATTGCCCGCATGGATACGAGGCGTACGCTGGTGAGCAGCATCGAAGTCGAAGTTGCCATCGTCGGCGCCGGTCCGGTCGGCAGCGCGTTGGCCCTGGCGCTCGCCCGTGCCGGCATCCGCACGGCGCTGATCGAAGCACGTGCGCCCGCGCCGTGGACAGCGAAATCGATGGATCTTCGCGTGTATGCCCTGTCACGCGCCTCGCAGAACCTGCTGCACCGTCTGGGCGCGTGGGAACGCATCATCAGTGCACGCGCCTGCACGTATCGCGCCATGGAAGTGTGGGAGGCCCATGCGAAGGACCGCACCCGTTTCGATGCAGCCGATGTGGACGAACCTGATCTCGGTCACATCGTCGAAGGCAGCCTGCTCGCCAACACGCTCATCGAACGCGTGCAGTCCACGCCGGACATCGCCTGGCTGTGCCCCGCCGCGCTGCAACGCATGGCCACGGGCGACAACCATGCCGAGATCACACTCGAAGGCGGTCACCGCGTGCGTGCGCAACTGGTGGTCGGCGCCGATGGGGCACGTTCACGCGTGCGCGAACTGGCCGGCATCGAAGTCGAAGACAGCGCCTACGGACAAACCGCCGTGGTCGCTCACCTGCAACCCGAACAGTCGCACGGTGACACCGCACGTCAGATTTTTCGTCCCGACGGACCGCTCGCGCTGTTGCCGCTTGCCGACGGCCGCGTCTCCATCGTGTGGTCCACGGCCGCCGAGCGTGCCGAACAGTTACTCACGCTGGAAGAAGACGCCTTCGGCGAAGCCGTGAGTGTTGCGAGCGAACACACCCTCGGCACACTAATGCTCGACAGTAAACGCGCGAGTTTCCCCCTGCGCCGTCTGCATGCCGCCAATTACGTTGCACCGCGCGTGGCGCTCGCGGGCGATGCAGCACACGTCGTGCACCCGCTCGCCGGGCAGGGCATGAATCTCGGACTGCTGGATGCGGCCGCGCTGGCCGAAGTCATCACCGATGGTCATCGCAATGGACGCGACGTGGACGACTTCCTCGTGCTGCGTCGCTACGAGCGCTGGCGCCACAGCGAAAACCTGGCCATGCAGGCCGCGCTCGGCAGCTTCAAACAACTCTTCGGCACCGACTCCGCACCCGCACGCACGTTGCGTGGCGCCGGCATGCACCTCTTCAACCGTGCCGGCCCCGCCAAGCGCCTTGCCATCCGCATTGCGCTGGGCACCGCCGGCGACCTCCCCGAACTCGTCAAACCCATCGCCTGAGTTTGTTTCGTGTCAGTGCTGAACTCAGGCTCGGACTTCGCGCTCTGGGTGACCGGCACGGTCATGCGGGTGTACTCGAACCTTCACCTCGACATCACTTCCCAGACGATTGAGCGTAGACATCAGCCGGTCAACGGTGAACCGTCCCAGATCCGCATTGCGAATCCGGGAAAAATCGGCCGCGGCAATCCCGGTGCGCTCATGAGCGGCACGCACACTCAGGCCTTCCAGATCGAGCACGTTGACAATCTCGGCAGCAAGAACCGCCTTGAACTGTTGCACATCGGCATTCTTGTGTCCAAGATCACGGAAAACGTTACCGCTTCCACGCATCACTTCCAGTTTTTCGCCTTTCATCTCAGCATCTCCTTCAATCTCTTCAACCGTTCCCTGACAAGCTCCACCTCGTGCTTGGGCGTTTTTATGCCTTGGGTCGATTTCTTGTGAAAGGCATGAAGCACCCAGATTTCATCGCCTATCTGCACAGCGTAGACGACCCGATAAGCCTCACCACGCGAAGCCAGTGCCACCTCGAATACGCCCGAACCCATACCGCGCAGCGGTTTGGCAATATCGGCCTTGCCGCCTTCGGCCGCAATCGTCAGAGCCGTCAGACATCTTGATTGAGTAGTGACCGGGAATGTCTCAAACTCCTTAAGGGCCGCCTTGATCCAAGAGATAGGGCGTGTCTTGGGAGTCATCGAGATCGCCACAAAGCCGATAAGCTATGTTGTCATATATGACAACATTCGTCAACCCCATCGCCTGATTGATCGGATTGATGCGGTTCGAAGACTCACCGCATCCTACGTAGACTACGTCATCTAC
>JBOHZI010000100.1:0-7693 GCA_050738295.1 Gammaproteobacteria bacterium | reverse complement strand
GCGACTGGCAAGGAATGAGGAGAGAAGTTTGCTCATTGCAAATGAACGACGAATGACGCCGTCCAGACGGGCGCAAAGGCCCGGCTGCTGCGTTGCCCGGCTTGACCGTAGTCCCTGCTACGGCGCTACGCCGAGCGCCTTGCATCCGGGCCTTTGGGACACAAACGCGATCCGTATATGAATAGATCAGAGGTCCCTATGAGCCAGCACATTGGATTAATCCTGATCGGCGACGAGCTGCTCTCCGGCAAACGCAAGGATGAACACCTTGCCAATGCCGCGCGCATTACCGCCGAACGCGGACTGGAAGTCGACTGGGTGCGGATTGAGCATGACGAGCTGGCCCGCCTCACCGCCGTCTTTCGCGAAACCCTGGCTACCGACGACATCGTGTTCAGTTACGGTGGCATCGGCGCCACGCCGGATGACGTTACACGCCCCGCCGCTGCAGCGGCTGCCGGCGTTCCGCTGGTCCGTCACCCGCAGATCGCCGCGGCGCTGGAAGAACGCTACGGGGCACAAGCGCATCCCTACCGTATCCGTATGGCGGAAATCCCCGAAGGCGCAGGTCTGATTCCCAATCCGCCCTACCTGGTGCCCGGTTTCTATCTCGGGAACCTCCATTTTCTGCCGGGCTTTCCCGACATGTCGGCCGGCATGCTGACACGCATGCTTGATGAACGCTACCGGGAGCACCACCATTCGCGCCTTACTGAACAACTGATTGAAATCGAAGGCGTGCCCGAAAGCGAACTGGTGCCGCACATGGACCACATATTGAGCGGCTATCCCGGTATTCGACTCTCCAGCCTGCCGTCGGCCCATAAACAGGGCTGGTTGGTGGAAATCGGGCTCAAAGGGCCAGAACAACAGGTCGATGCAGCTATCGCTCAATTGAAGGATGAACTCGACGCAAACAGCGCAACATGGCGACTTGGTAAGCGTCTGTAAAAGCCAAGCTGGTTACACGAAAAACCCCGCCTGTGGCGGGGTCTTCCCATGTGGCGCGCCCGGAGAGATGACTCCGGCCATCCATGGCCTACGCCCTGCGGGCCGCGCAGCGCTACGCGCCGCACGTTGTAGATTGTTCCAGACAATCTGCTCAAACTCCCGTTGCATGTCTTTTGGGCGGTCGGGAGTTCGAATCCCGCCATGTCTGAACTCCCCACATAAAAAAACCCCGTTCGTGACGGGGCTTTTTTTATGTGGCGCGCCCGGAGAGATTCGAACTCCCGACCGCCTGGTTCGTAGCCAGGTACTCTATCCAACTGAGCTACGGGCGCGTAGCGAGTTATTATCGCGGATTGCCCCCCGGCGGGTCAATCCTTGGGCTCTGTATTACAGGGTTCTCGATTTGAGGCACCTGTTGCAATTCCTCCAGACGCGTAAACTGAAACCGATTGATAAACGGCAAAGTCATGGCGCAATTCGTGAATCTGGTGTTCGAGGGTGGCGGTATCAAGAGCATTGCCTACGTCGGCGCTATCGGCGTGCTGAAAGAAAAAAAGATCATGCGCGACATCCGCCGCGTGGCAGGCACATCCGCCGGCGCCATCGTGGCCACCTTGCTCGCGCTAGGCGCGGGCGCCGCACAAATACAGGAAATTCTGCATGCCACCGACTTCACTTCGTTCGAAGATGCAAACTTCGGCCTCGTGCGCAACGCGTGGCGTTTGCTGCATCGTTACGGCTGGTATAAGGGCGACACCTTCTCGGCGTGGGCCAAAAAACAGATTGCTGCTCTGGGAGGCGATGCCGAACTTACTTTCAAAACTCTGGCCGCACGTGCAAATGAGACACCCGAAAAGTACCGTGAACTGTACATGATCGGCACGGATCTCAGCGCGCAAAAAGCCGTAGTGTATTCGGCCGAACAGACGCCGGATACGCCTATATGGGAAGCGCTGCGTATTTCGATGAGCCTGCCGCTGTTGTTTGCCTCGGTGACAGAAAATCACGACGTGTGGGTGGACGGCGGACTTAGCTGGAACTACCCGATCGACCTGTTCGATCGGGCGCGCTATATGCCGGGCGTATCGGGCGAATCCGAGGCCCCGCTCTACAATCCGGCAACGCTCGGTTTCCGCGTGGACAGCCGAGCCGAAATCGAAGCCGAGCGTACGCACTTCGGTCTGGCACCGACCAAGGTGGACGATCTGGTGAGCTATCTCAAGGCGCTGGTCGGTTTCGCCATCGACATGGCCAATCATGCGCACTTGAAAGAAACCGACTGGCACCGCACTGTTTTCATCGACTCACTGGGCGTGAGCACCACCGACTTCGGCATCGACGAAAAACAGCGCCTGGCACTGATCGCCAGTGGCCAGCGCGGTGCCGAGAACTACCTCGAATGGTTCGACACTGCACCCGACGACGATCCGCCCCTCAACCGAAGCTAAAGCCGCCATCGACCGGGATCGTCACGCCGGTCAGATAGGGTTCGCTCACGAGATAGGCTACAGCCCGCGCGAGGTCGGCAGGCATGCCGAGCCGTCCCAGCGGAATGTGTGCCAGCACCTTGTCCTTGGCGGATTGTTCCAGCTCGGGCTCGGGCCAGAGCAGCGCTCCCGGCGCGACCGCATTGACGCGCACATCGGGCGCCAGTTCGAGCGCTAGCGCCTGGGTCAGCGCCGCGAGCCCGGCCTTGGCCGCCACGTAGGCCGCGTACTTGACGCGTGGGCGCACCAGATACGCATCGGTCACGTTGACGACGCAACCCGCGTGTTCCGCGAGCAGTGGCGACATCGCCTGAACGAGAAACACGGGCGCAGCCAGATTGACGGCTTGGGCACGCGACCAATCCGTGCGCGTGAGTTCCGCCAGCGGCGTGGGGCGAAAAACCGAGGCGTTGTTGACCAGCACATCCAGACGACCAAAACGTTCACGCACGAAGTCAGCCAGTTTCTCCGGCGCCGCTGCATCCGACAGATCGGCTGCGACGGCTGCGGCATCGCCCGTCCGCAGCGTCTCAAGCCCGGCGGCCAACGCATCGGCCTCGGCGCTCGAAGTGCCGTAATGAATGACCACCCGCATGCCGTGGCCGTGCAGCTCGCGCACGATGGCTGAACCCAGCCGCCGCGCTCCGCCGGTGACCAACGCTACGCGTCCCGTAAAATCGTCGTTATTCATCCATGTACTCCCGGCGTTCCCACCCAGTATGCCCGAACATAGCGAAGATTTACCCACGCCTGACGCCGCAGCACGCGAACACAGTGCACGTCTCGCCGCCCACATTCGCGAAGCTATCGCCGAAGCCGGCGGTGCACTGCCGTTTGCCGACTATATGCGCCTCGCACTCTACGCGCCGGGACTCGGCTACTACCGCGCCGGGGCTGAGAAGTTTGGAGCGGCAGGTGATTTTGTTACCGCGCCCGAAACTTCGCCGCTCTTCGGTCAGGTTGTCGCGCGTCAGATCGCGGAAACACTCGCGGCCACGGGCGGCGATACAGTGCTAGAACTCGGCGCCGGCAGTGGCCGGTTGGCGCTCACCATTTTGCGCACGCTGGCGGCGAACGGACAACTGCCGACCCGCTATCTGATCCTCGAAGTGAGCGGCGAACTGGCCGCGCGCCAGAAGACCGTACTCGCTACCGAACCGGCGCTGGCATCCCGCGTCGAATGGATCGAGCGCCTGCCCGAAACGCCCATCGCCGGCGTCATTCTCGCCAACGAGGTGGCCGACGCTCTGTCCGTAGAGTGCTTCGCCTACTCCGGCGGGCAGAGCGTCGGTCGTGGTGTGCGATCCAAAGACAACGGCTTTGCCTGGTGCGAAATGGCTCCATCAAGGGAATTGGACACACGCGTCTCGGCACTTGCCTCCCGTCATAACTGGCCGGACGACTACCATTCGGAACACTGTCCCGAACTTGGCGGCTGGATTACTGCACTGGCCCATTCGCTCGAACGCGGCGCCGTGCTTCTGTTCGATTACGGCCTGCCAGAGCGCGAGTATTACCATCCGCAACGCGATCAGGGCACGCTGATCTGTCACTACCGTCACCGCGCACACGACAACCCGTTTCTGTGGCCGGGCTTGAACGACATCACGGCCTGGGTAGATTTTTCCGCCCTGGCCGCGGCGGCACACGCAGCCAGCCTCACGCTCGGCGGCTACACCACGCAGGCCCATTTCCTGCTCGGTGGCGGCATCGGCGATGCGCTGCGCACGGCGCATGACGAACGCGAGCAGTTGCGTCTTTCGGGCGAGATCAAACGCCTCACGCTGCCCTCGGAGATGGGCGAGGCCTTCAAGGCGATCGCGCTCACGCGCGACTGCCCGCCACCATCCGCCTTCGGATTCCAGAACATGGTCGCCCGTTTGGACTGAGCACCCCGATTCCGTCGGCGCTTACTTCGCTTCTTCGCTGCCTTCGCGATATGCGGTCTTTGCCTTGTAACGCCGCCCCAGAAGTAGCCGCGGCAATTGGGTTCCCTGGACCACATCGGAGAGAGTCAATACGCCGCGCACCTCGTCGGCGCTTTCCATCTCTCCCGTTTCAGTCACCAACGCCACCTCGCAGGCCGAATTGCGCAACTGGGCGATGACGTCGAACAGCAAGTCATCGGCCGCAACGACGACATAGGGCAAATGCTCGTGATGTTCAATGGCGATAGCCAGGGACCTCGAATCCTTGAAGCCACGCACGATGCTGGCCGGAATAACCGCCTGTACGCGTCCGCGTTCCACCACGACTATGTGAGGTACCCGCCGCACCTTCCCGAGCAGCCGTTGCAGACGGCGCAGATTCGGCTGCGGGCTGACACGCAGCACCGGCGCCCGAATGCGATCACGTGCAAGGCCCAGCAGGTAGAGATTCGTTTGCAGCACGTTAGGAATAAAATGTCCGCGGCGCCGCAATTTCATGTCGTAAATGCTCGACTCCATAAATGCCCGGCGTACTCCATAGGCTACGGACACGGCGATCATCAAGGGAATAATAACGTCATAGTCGCGCGTCATCTCGAAGATCATCACGATCGCCGTGACCACTGCGCCGGTCGCACCACCGACCAATCCGGCCATACCAATCACGCCGGCGCTGACGGGATCCACTCCGAGGTTGGGGAAAAACTGATTGACCGCCCAGGCAAAAAGAGCGCCCAGAGTTGCTCCCATAAACAGTGAAGGCGAAAAGATGCCGCCCGATCCACCCGAACCCAGCGTGAGGGAAGTTGCCACCAGTTTGAGCACCAGGATCAGCGCCAGCAAAGCAGGCAGTGTAAGCTTGTTGTTGAGCACATCCTGCACGGCCGCATAGCCCACGCCCTGCACGTAATAGTGCCCGGCAAAACGCATGAGCAAATAAATGATGACGCCGACCAACGCCATCCCGATGATGTGACGTACGTAATAGCCGCCGGGGATTTTGTCGAACCAGTCCTCGGTTTTGTAGATAGCGCGAATAAACAGCACCGACCACAAGCCGAGCACGATGCCGAAAACCAGATACACGATCCAGCTCATGGGATTGGCAAGAGCGTCGGCATGGATATTCAGCGGTGGAATCGAGAACGCCGGATGGTTGCCAAGGAAAAAACGCGAAATAAAGGTTGCGGCACCGCTGGCCAACGCCACCGGCACCAAGGTGCGGGCGCTGATTTCGGGCATGATCAACTCGACCGCGAACAGCACACCGCCGATCGGCGTATTGAAAGTCGCCGCAATGCCGCCTGCAGAACCGCAGGCAATCAGCGTCATGCGCTGCCACTCCGTCACCGGCAGCACCTGTCCCACGGTGGAACCGAATGCCGAGCCGATCTGGATGATCGGCCCCTCACGCCCCACCGAGCCACCGGTACCTATCGACAGCGCCGAAGCCAGCGCCTTGATGGCGGCAACGATCGGACGAATGATTCCGCGCTTGTAGTAAATGGCGTCCATGACCTCGGGCACGCCGTGACCCTTGGCCTCGGGGGCAAACGTCTTGACCAGAAACGCCACAATCACAGCGCCGACTATCGGCACCAGGATGATCCATGCGCCCCACGGAATGTGTAAAGCCGCCCAGGCGGCGGCCGGCGTATGCGTACGCGCTGCGTATTGTGTGGAGACTATGCCGAGAAAGAAAAAATTGTGAAATAGCCCGATCAGCATGCGGAATCCGACCGCGCCAAACCCGGCAATCAAACCGGTGAGCACTGCCAAGCCAATGAAGCCGAGCGAGGCCTGTTCGAGAGCCCGGCTGAACGATGTGCCGGAACCGTATATGCGTTGACGTCTGAGCGAACGGCGAGTCCGCAGACGGCTCAATGGGCGCCGGGGTGCTCCTCGCTTTTCGCCTGTCATGTTCGCATTAGCTGAATCGTAGTCCTCAGCGCGTCGGCAAATCCCTTTTATAATGCAGCGCAGAGCCGCCTCACGTCAAAGGCTGCACGGATGCAACGCAGGAAAGTCCTGTCAAAAACCGGAAACAAAGTTACTGGAATGCCCTTCAGGCAGCCGGCGTTTCAGGAGCATCCTCTTCGGGCGCCTTCTCGTCACCGACCTTGGACGGCGCGATCAGGATGCGGAACTGCTCGATGGAATCACTCGAAGCCGCCACCAGCAGGCCATCGCCCACCTGAAGTTTGGTGCCGCCGTGGGGCACGATCTCGCTCTCGCCGCGAATCAACCCGACGATCAGTACGTCCATATCGGCGAGGCCCAGACTGCGCACTTCCTTGCCCGCCACCGCGGTACCGACCGCAAGATTCATACTGTAGAGTTGCTCCTTGCGCCGGCGCAGCGCAACGCCTTCGCCGCGATCGAGCGCAAACTGTAATTCGCTGTTGAGAATGTCGCGATCCAGACTGACCTGTTGCCGACGCAGCAGATCCGCCGCCGTTTGGTAATAAAGATCGCGATATACGGGACTGTCTGCAGGCGTGGACACCTGGGCCTCATAAATGGTCGGATGTTTTGCGTGGCGGGTCAGGGTGAACTGCACGATAAAAGCCAGCGCAACGGCCAGCATAGTCGGCATGATGAGCTGAAAGCCGCCTGTCATCTCGATCACCATCACCATCGAGGCAATCGGCACTCGCGCCGTTCCGGCAAACACCGCCGCCATGCCAACCACGGCAAACCAGCTGCTGTCGATATTGACGTGAAAGATGTGCAGCAGTGCCGCGAAGGCGGCCCCGAGCATGACGCCCACGTAAAGCGTCGGCCCGAATACACCGCCCGAACCGCCCGAGCCAACGGTGAGCGAAAGCGTCAGAATCTTGCCGAGCGACAGGAGCAACAACAGCCAGACGACAAGCCCGGAGCCGCCCTGCAGCACGAACTGCATGTAGCCATAGCCGCCGCCGATAATGGGCGGAACGGCGATCCCGATCAACCCGACCGCAAGCCCGCCGATCGCGGGTTTGAAATACCGCGGGATTCTGAGTGCGGAAAACCAGTCGCGGATACGGTAATACACCATCGGCATCAGCGCGCCGAGTCCGCCCGCCAGAATACCGAGCAGGCCGAACCAGAGCAGATCCAGCGTATGGAAAACGCGCGTGCTCGGAGCCAGCAAAAACAGCGGCGTGTAGCCGGAGAAGGCACCGGTAATTGCGTAGGCGACGGCAGCCGATATCAGCGTATAGATCAGCGCGCCGCCCTCGAAGGCCATGCGCGAATAGAGAATCTCCACCGCGAAGATCGCGGTGCCGAGCGGGCTTTTGAAAATCGCCGAAAGCCCCGCCGCCATGCCGATCAGCACGACCA
>JBOHZI010000099.1:0-7716 GCA_050738295.1 Gammaproteobacteria bacterium | reverse complement strand
CATGGACGCTATCTCCGCTATCCGCTACCGTTCTTTGCCGCGCGCGAAGACATTCTGCGCACCGGCTTCCTGCGCGACCTGGCGCTCAGCGCCGGCTGGGGACAAGGCTTTGCCGCGCTACTCGGCTGGATCCCCCTGCGCTGGCTGTTTAATATCGTGCGCGCGCATCCCATGCTCCGCATACGTGAATTCAGCTTTAACGACGCGCTAGCTGCGCTGTGCGACGTCGACCTGGGCGACGAATCGCCGAAAAACTGGCTGCGTTCCTCGACTCTGGCACGCATTGAAAAGAGACTCGGCCACGTGCCGGATACGCTCCACCAGTTGCAGCGTGCCCGCCTGCGCCGCTACGGACTGCAATTCTGGGGTCTGCGCCGGCTGCGCCCAGCCGCGGTGCGCCGCCTGGCGCCCACCTTGCGTGCCACGATCCATCAACAACTGAACGACTTCGCAGGGCTACTTGATACCGGGCGCAGCGTTTTCTTCGCCCCCGAAGGCACCCTGTCGGAAGACGGACGCATGCGCCCGCTTCGGCGCGGCACGGCGCGCATTTACGCCGCAACGAAAAAGCCGCCGCTTGTGCTGCCGATGGCTCTGAGTTACGACCCGTTCCGGCGCGGACGACTGCGCGTCGTTGTCCATGTAGGCAGCCCGTTACAGGGCCTCGACCCGAGCCGCTCCAGCGAATTCAATTCGCATCTCAAGCACGCAATCCTCGGACTTCGCACCGTCACCCCCAGCCATCTGCTCGCCCGTTATCTGGCGACCGGCCCCGAACGCTTCACCGCACAGGATCTGACCCACTGGATGCGTGCAGCATGCAGCGCGGTAGATGAGGCCGGTTTGACGCTCGACCCCGTTTTCGATACCGGCGGCCTGGATCAACTGGTGCTCGCCCGCCTGGCCTGGCTGGCACACTACCGACTGGTGAGTCGTTCGGAAGACCATCTGCACTGGCACAATCTGTGGTCACGCACCGCCACACCCGGACGCAACAAGGCCATGCGCAACGCACGCCGTCTCAATGCCGCCTTCGACGATTGGGCGGAAATCGCGCCCGGTCTGGAACGCGCTTTAAAAGTATGAGCCATTCGAGCTAGAGTCTGTCTGTGAATGCCCCGTAGCCGTGGCGGCGGAAGGGGTGTGATCGAAAAGGGAGTTTTTGATGCCTATGCGTATTGCGCACCCCGCACGACGCCCTTTGCCACCCACATCGGTCATTGCGCCATGACCCTGCGGCACGGGTTACGCATATGTCTGCGACCGACATTCATATTACCCGTGCTGCTCGCTGCCGCCCTTCTGGTATTGGCCTTCAACCTGGGTAATCTCGGCAATGTGCTTGGACGCATCCAGGCACTGTCCATCGCCACCCTGAGTTTTGCCCTCGCCATGGGTCTGTGCTACCTCCTGCTCAAACTCTGGCAGTTGCACCTGTTGCTCGCCGATCTCGACCTGCACCCGGGCTGGCGGCGATTATGTCTTGCCTTCGCCGTGGGCGAACTGTCGCTCACTCTGCCGTTCGGCGTATTCGCCCAGAACTGGATTCTGAGCAGGCACCGACCGGTGCACTTCGGGCGCAGCTCGGCCGCCACGGTCGTCATGCTGCTGGTGGAGGCGCTCGCCGTGCTCGTATTCCTCGCCGTAGTCGGTGTGCCGGGCTGGCCCGAGCTGGCGCCTCTTGCCGCCGCCTTCGCCATCGGTCTGCTCGTTCTGGTCGCCGTCGCCCTGCGTTTAGAACCTTTCGCCCGCCGCCTCGTGCAGCGCGTTCGCCAACCTGTTATGCATCGCATCCTGGTCGAGGCGCTGGAACTGTTGCTTGGCCTCAAGCGCTTATCCAATCCACGCGTGCTGATCGTTAATGTTGCCATTGCAGTGCTGTATCTCGCCGCGCTCACACTCGCCTTTACCGCCGTTGGGCACGGGGTCGGGCTCCCGCACCTGAGTTACCTCGCAGCCGCCAGCATCTACGCATTTTCGCTGGCCGTGCTGCTCATTTGCGGGGGGCTCGTTTCACAAATCGGCACACTCGAAATTCTCGGCATGGGCGCAGCCCTGGCATGGGGATTCAGTTTCACCGACGGACTGGCGCTGATGTTCGGCTTTCGGATCGTGTGGACTGGCGTCATGTGGTTGCTTAATCTGCCGGTGGTAGTGTTCCTGTGGCGTACCCTGCTCGCGACCCCCACTTCAGTCGACAATCTCGAAGAAGCGCCGCACGGCACCAGCCTTTGAGAGCCGCGGTATGCCGTTCGCCGCATCCGCTCGCGGCAGATCGCGCACCAGATCCAACCGGCGCTGGGTCGTCGAATACACATGACCGCGTTCGTGATGAAAACGCGCCAAGTATTCCTGCTCGCTTTGCCCCGGCGTGGGCACGAACAAGGCCCGCTTGCCCAACACCGCCAGTTCCATCAGGGTGGTGTAGCCCGAACGGGTAATGGTGACGTGTGCCCGGTTGAGCATTTCGGCCTGGGCCTTGCGATCGAGGTAGCCGTAGATTGTGGCTCCGTGCAGCTCGTACTTCTCGCCTGCCGCCTCGGGCCGTCCCAGCGTTACAACGATGCGTCCCTTGAGGTGAGGCAGGGCGGCCATCACCCGCTTTTCCAGTAAGCCTCGTTGCGGTTCGATACCCGAAACGGAGAAAAAATAGTCGATGTCCTCGGCAACCTCCATGCGTTCGATCCCGGAGAGCGGACCGAGGTACTGGATGCGTCCCGCACCCCAGTCGAGCGCCGGGTCGTGGCCCAGATCCCCGGACAATCCGCCATCGGCCTCGGCATCCGGAATGAGCACTTTGGTGAAACCCTTGAGCAGCCCGCGCTGCCCCCATTCCACCAGCCGTTCCATCCAGCGCAGGCGACCGGGAATGATCTGGCGCAACGAATGAAAGATGCAGTAGCTCGGCACTTCGCTCGACCACACGCCGAAGCGGCTGTCGGAGATCACCAGATCGAAACCGCGCTCGCGCACCAGGCGCTCGGTCAGGCGATGCTCAAGCTTGAAGCGCGCCCACACCAGTGGCATGGACAGGCTCATGCGGATGTAGAACATCGGCGGGAAACGGCTGAACGGCTTGGGAATATCGCGGTACGGGTAATACTCGCAACTGTCGCCCAGCTCGGCCTTGAGCAGTTGCATTCCCGCGCTCGGCGCCATCAAAATAGTGAGCTGGTCGCCGCGTTCGATCATCGGGCGAATCAGTACCAGCGAGCGCGACGCGTGCCCCAGCCCCCAGTCGTGCAATGCAAAAAGTACCCGGCGACCCATGCCTTGTCCTCAATGAATCCAGGCACAATTCTAGAGCACCACGTTTCGGCAGCACCCGGCAAACTGATAGACTTCGGCGGGTAAGCCATCCGCTTCCGGGGAAAAACGTGGCAAAACCATCCATGCTGGCCAGCGAATCGCTCAAGGAATTAACCATCCGCGGGCTGATCATCGGCATCGTCATTACGCTGGTATTTACCGCCGCCAACGTTTATTTCGGACTCAAGGCGGGGCTGACCTTCTCCACCTCGATTCCCGCCGCCGTGATCTCCATGGCCATCCTGCGCGCCATGAAAAACGCCACGATGCAGGAAAACAATATTGTGCAGACGGTCGCCTCGGCGGCTGGCACACTCTCGGCGATCATCTTCGTGCTGCCCGGGCTGGTGATTATCGGCTGGTGGACGGGCTTTCCATTCTGGATCTCGGCCGGCATCTGCGCGACCGGTGGCATCCTCGGCGTGATGTACACCATTCCGCTACGCCGCGCTCTGGTGACCGATTCTGACCTGCCCTACCCCGAAGGTGTGGCCTGCGCCGAAGTACTCAAAGTCGGTGGCGGCGAGGAACAAGGCGACGATGCCGAAGCCGTGGAAACGGGCGGCGCGGGTCTCAAGGCGGTGCTCTGGGGCGGCGTTATCTCGGCAATCTTCTATGTCATCGTGCAGACGAAGGTGTTCGCGAGCGATCTCGCTACCTACTTCCACTTCGGCAGCCACGGCAAGGGCGCCACGGGATTCGACTTCAGCCTGTCCTTCGCGCTGTTCGCCATCGGCCACCTGGTCGGACTGTGGGTCGGCCTGTCCATGCTGCTCGGCGCGCTGATCGGCTGGGGCTGGGCGGTGCCGCACTTCACGCTGCTCCATGCGCACACCGGCGATGCTGCCACCACCGCGCAGGCCGCCTGGAGCCATTACGTGCGCTTTATCGGCGCGGGCGCCATCGGCGTTGCCGCCATCTGGACACTCGGCACGCTGGTCAAACCGGTGATCGGCGGTCTGCTGAGCGCCATGGCTGCCGCGCGCGTACGCAAGGCCGGACAAGCCCACACACTCCCACAGACCGAGCAGGACATGCCCATCGGCATTGTCGGCATCATCTCTCTCATCTGCCTGATCCCGATCGCGGCGCTGTTCTGGAATTTCAGCACCACCAGCGGACTGGGTTCGCATACCGCGCTGCTCGTCATCAGCGGCGTTATTTTTGTCGTCATCATGAGTTTTCTGGTCTCCGCCGTGTGCGGCTACATGGCGGGGCTGATCGGCTCCTCCAACAGTCCACTCTCCGGCATCGGGATACTCGTCGTCGTCGTCGCGTCGGTGCTGCTGTTCGTCTTCGTCAAATCATTATTCCCGGCACACGCCGGCAAGGCACTGGTGGCCTTTGCGTTGTTCGTCACCTCGGTGGTGTTCGCCGTCGCCTCCATCGCCAACAATAACCTGCAGGATCTCAAAACCGGGCAACTGGTGAACGCCACACCGTGGAAGCAGCAGACGGCGCTCATCATCGGCGTACTCGCCGGTGCGGTGGTCATCCCGCCGGTGCTCGACTTGTTGAGTCACGCCTACGGCTTCCTCGGCGCACCCGGCGTCGATCCCTCGCGCGCGCTACCCGCACCGCAGGCCGGTCTGATCGCCGCGCTCGCCCAGGGCGTGATCCAGAACAAGATCGACTGGGGTCTGCTCGGATTGGGCGCCGCCATCGGCGCCGGCAGCATCGTGCTCGACGAAATTCTTGCCCGCACCACCAAACACGCCCGCCTGCCACCACTCGGCGTGGGACTCGGCATTTACCTCCCCACCTCGACCACGCTGATGGTGGTGGTGGGCGCGATCGCCGGCTGGTGGTTCAACCGCCGTGCCGAGCGCAAGCCGAAGGCGGAAGCCGCCAAGCAGCTCGGCATTCTGCTTGCCTCGGGCCTGATCGTCGGCGAAAGCCTGCTCGGCGTAATCTTTGCCGCCGTGGTCGCCTTCTCCGGCAACGATCAACCCATCGCCCTAGTCGGCAAACATTTCGGCACCGCCTCGATCTGGATCGGAAGCCTCGTCTTCGCCTTCACCATGGTTGTGCTTTACCGCTGGATTGCCCGTCTCGCCCGCGCCTGAATACGTCATCTTGCCGGCAAAAAACGCCTCAGCAAGCTACGGAAAGAGGCGGGATTCATCTTAGTGTCGTTTGCGGCACGCGCTCCGCTGTTTGGGAGTAACATTTACAGGACGTTACTGAATCAAAAGCTGTACGTTTCAGACAAATTGATGCGAACCGAATATCAACCCGTGAATTATGCCGCCCGCAAGGCACGATTCATTGCGGGCTCATGCCTGGTCACGGCCCTCCTGCTGCTGGCCGGCTGCGGTGGTGGCGGGAACAGCCCGACCGACACTGGCGGCGCTCCACCTCCCTCTACCTCGCCGCCGCCTGGGACCGCACCGCCCCCTGCTACCGGTGCCACGGTCAATGTACTCACCTACCACAACGATAACGCGCGCTACGGTTTGAACGACCAGGAAACCGTGCTCACGCATGCGAACGTGAACTCCACGGACTTCGGCAAGATCGGTTTCTATCCCGTTGACGGCAAGGTCGACGCCCAACCCCTGTATGTTTCCAATCTAAACCTGGCGGGCGGCACGCACAACGTTTTGTACGTGGCTACGGAACACGACAGCGTATATGCCTTCGACGCCGACAGCGGCCAGATTTTGTGGCATGTCTCGCTGCTGGGTTCGGGCGAAGTGCCGAGCGACAACCGCGATTGCAACCAGGTGACTCCGGAAATCGGCGTCACCGCCACGCCGGTGATCGATCTCAAGGCTGGACCGCACGGGACTATTTACCTCATCGCCATGTCCAAGGACGCAAATGGCAATTACTTCCAGCGCCTGCATGCGCTGGATCTCGCCACGGGTGCAGAACGGCCCGGCAGCCCGGCAACGGTGCAAGCGAAGTATCCAGGCACCGGCGATAACAGTTCCGGCGGGTATGTGTACTTCGCTCCGGCGCAACACAAGGAGCGGGCCAGCCTGCTTCTCCTGAATGGCGCGGTCTATACCTTCTGGTCGTCGCACTGCGACCACCGCCCTTACACCGGCTGGATCATCGCCTACAACGAACAGACCCTGGCCCAGTCCGCCGTGCTCGACATCGCGCCCAACGGCAACGAAGCCGCCATCTGGGCTTCCGGCGCTGCGCCTGCCGCGGACGCCGGCGGCAACATCTATTTCCTGGCCGGGAACGGCACTTTCGAGACCACGCTCGATGCCAACGGGTTCCCCATCCATCAGGACTACGGCAACGCCTTTCTGAAACTCTCCACCGCCGGCAACAGTCTGGCCGTGGCTGATTACTTCAATATGTACAACACGATCCAGGAATCCAATCAGGACGAGGATCTGGGCTCGGGCGGCGTCTTGCTGCTGCCGGATTTCACCGATGCCAATGGCACGGTGCGACACCTGGCGGTGGGCGCTGGCAAGGATCAGAACATTTACGTGGCGAACCGGGATAATATGGGGAAATTCAACCCCAACAATAACGACGCCCTCTATCAGGAATTGCCCAATGGCCTGGGCGGAGGGGAATACGGCATGCCGGCCTATTTCAACGACACGGTGTACTACGGCGCCGTGGGTGACGTGATCCGTGCCTTCACAATCAGTAACGCGCTGCTCTCCACCACGCCCACTTCACAAACCGGCAATGCCTTCGTGTATCCGGGCACGACTCCGAGCGTCTCCGCCAACGGCTCCAGCAACGGCATCGTCTGGGCGGTGGAGAATAGCAATCCCGCGGTGCTCTATGCCTACGACGCCAGCAATCTCGCCAACGAACTCTACGACAGCAATCAGGCAGGCGCACGCGACCAGTTCGGTGCCGGCAACAAGTTCATCACCCCGACCATCGCCAACGGCAAGGTGTACGTCGGCACCACCGACGGCGTAGCGATATTCGGCCTGCTGCACTAGGAGCCCCGGCAAAGCCGATGTTTTAGGGCGGTGAGACGAAGCTTCCCGGCTTGTTGTGCCCTAGTTATTACACCGAGTTTGACATGAGCCAATTTTAGGCGGCTTTGCTTTTCATCACGCCCGCGAAAGTGGACGCTTACCTTAATCCGGCTAGACTTCATATCCCGATGCCGTCGGGATGCTTTCCATGACAGGGCTCCCGCTTTCGCGGGAACGACGGTGGCTGATTATGCATAAAAGCTATTGGAATCATATAAACAATAAATTTGACATATAGTCTGTCCTGACCAAGACTGTAGGTACACGGTTTCATTCGATACCGAACGCAGGAGGTACAGTAATGACTGACAAACACAGCAAACCCACCACCACCGATGCCGGGATTCCGGTCGCGAGCGACGAGCATTCGCTCACCGTCGGCCCGGATGGCCCGATCGTGCTGCACGATCATTACCTGATAGAACAGATGGCGATGTTCACC
>JBOHZI010000098.1:0-7939 GCA_050738295.1 Gammaproteobacteria bacterium | reverse complement strand
AGGAAGGGCTCAATCGCGCCGACGAGAAGGACAACCGCCTCTACCGCTACAGTTTCGACATGCTGGGCGAAGCCGCGCTGACCGAAACCGACGCCCAGCGTTACCTCGCAGCCTACGAGTCCGCGATCGCGGCGATCGGTGAAGCGCGTGAAGACAGCGCCGACATCTATGATGCGCACAGCATTTCGGTGAAGCTTTCGGCGCTCTACCCGCGCTATGAACTGGCGCGCCGCGACGATGCGCTGCCCGCGCTCGCCGAACACCTCAAGACCCTGACCCTCGATGCCAGGGCGGCGGGCATCGGCCTCACCGTGGATGCCGAGGAAGTAGACCGGCTGGATCTGTCGCTCGATATCATCGAGGCGGTGTACCGTGATTCCGAACTGGAAAGTTACGAAGGTTTCGGCCTCGCGTTGCAGGCCTATCAGAAGCGTGCACCTGCCGTGGTCGACTGGCTGGCGGCCCTGGGCAAGGAAGTCGGGCGCCGTATCCCGGTGCGCCTGGTCAAGGGCGCCTACTGGGATACCGAGGTCAAGGTTGCACAGATCGAGGGCCTCGCCGATTACCCGGTGTACACGCGCAAGATCAATACCGACGTGGCCTATCTCGCCTGCGCGAGACGCCTGTTCGCCGCGGGCAATGCGCTGTACCCGCAGTTCGCCACGCACAATGCCTACACCATTGCCGCGGTCATCGAACTGGCTGGCGAGCGCACCGATTACGAATTCCAGCGCCTGCACGGGATGGGCGAAGCGCTCTACGGCGAAGTGCTGGGTGGCGAAGACAAGGGCCGGCATTGTCGCGTGTATGCCCCGGTGGGCGCGCATCGCGAACTGCTGCCGTATCTCGTGCGACGCCTGCTGGAAAACGGCGCGAACACCTCGTTCGTGCATCGCATCAGCGACGAGAACACGCCGATCGAGGAAATCACCGCCGACCCGCTCGCACGCGCCGAAGCGAACGCAAGCAAGCGGCATCCGAAGATCGTGTTGCCCACCGACCTCTACGCGCCGAACCGCCGCAACTCGAAAGGCCTCAACATCGCCGACGAAGCAGTACTCGCTGCGTTGCAGACCGAAATGGCGAAGGCGCTGGAAAAACCCTGGAAGGCCGTGCCCATCGTCGCCGGCAAGCCACGCACGCAAGGCACGGCACGTACCGTGCTCGATCCGGCCAACAACACTCGCCGTGTGGGCGAAGTCATCGACGCCGAGCCGGCGCTGGTGGAAGAGGCCATCGGCCACGCCGTCACCGCCCAGGTGCGCTGGGATGACACGCCGGCCGAAGAACGGGCACGCCTGCTCGACAGGGCGGCCGACCTGCTCGAAGCACGCATGCCGGAGTTCATGGCGTTGTGCGTACGCGAAGCCGGTAAATCCATCCCCGACAGCATCGCCGAAGTGCGCGAGGGTGTTGACCACGTGCGCTACAACGCCATGCAGTGCCGCCGCCAGTTTGGCGAACCGATGAAGATGCCCGGCCCGACCGGCGAGCGCAACGAACTCTCTTTACACGGGCGCGGCGTGTTCGTCTGCATCAGCCCGTGGAATTTCCCGGTGGCGATTTTCCTCGCCCAGGTCACGGCCGCGCTCGCCGCGGGCAACAGCGTAATCACCAAGCCTGCCGAGCAGACCTCTCTAATCGGCCACCGCGTGATTAGCCTGCTGCACGAGGCGGGCATCCCCGGCGAAGTACTTCACTTGTTGCCGGGCGACGGGCGCATCGGCCATGCCGCCGTGTCCGATCCGCGCATCGCGGGCGTGGCTTTCACTGGCTCCACCGAAGTCGCGCGTTCGATCAACCGCACACTTGCCGAGCGCGACGGCCCCATCGCCACACTGATCGCCGAGACTGGCGGCCAGAATGCAATGATCGTGGACAGCTCTGCATTACCCGAGCAGGTCGTGCTCGACGTGGCGGCGTCCGCCTTCCAGAGCGCCGGCCAGCGTTGTTCGGCGCTGCGCGTGCTGTGCCTGCAGGAAGAAATCGCGCCGCGCGTGATCGAAATTCTCGAAGGCTACATGCAAACGCTCAACATCGGCGATCCCGGTCATCTTTCCACCGATGTTGGCCCCGTCATCGACCACGACGCACAGGCGATGCTGCAAAAGCACAGCGAAGCGATCAGTCAGAAGGGCAAAGTCATCCGTCAGTGCGAACTGCCCGCCGCCTGTGCCGACGGTAGCTACGTCGCGCCGCTCGCGGTCGAGATTCCGGGCATTGAGGTGTTGGAGCGCGAGGTGTTCGGGCCGATCCTGCACGTGTTGCGCTACAAATCGCGCGACCTGGAAACTCTCATGCGCAAAATCAACGACACCGGCTACGGTTTGACCTTCGGCGTGCACAGCCGCATCGATGGCGAAGCCGAGCGCCTTGCGGATGCGGTCGGTGCCGGCAATTGCTACATCAACCGCAACATGGTGGGCGCGGTGGTCGGCGTGCAGCCCTTCGGCGGGCGTGGTCTTTCAGGCACCGGTCCCAAGGCCGGCGGCCCGCACTACCTGCCGCGCTTCGCCACCGAGAAGGCGCTCACCATCAACACGGCAGCAGTCGGCGGCAACGCCAGCCTGCTCGCCCTCGACGATTAACAACTGACCCAATATGAACATTAGCGTTTTTGATCTGTTCAAAATCGGCATCGGCCCGTCCAGCTCGCACACCGTCGGCCCCATGCGCGCGGCGCGTCAGTTTTTACTCGACGCGAAAGAAGCGGGCGCGCTCGACAAGACGGCGCGCGCCGAGGCGAACCTGTACGGCTCGCTGGCGCTGACCGGCGAGGGCCACGGCACCGACAAGGCGATCCTGCTCGGCTTGGCGGGCGAGGAGGCCGACAAGGTCGAGAACGCAACCATCGCCCCGACCATCGAACGTATCAACACGACGAAGAAGATCAGCCTGCTCGGCGAGCGTGAACTCGACTTCGATCGCGAACGCGACATTGTCTTCCACCGCGAGGAGCAGTTGCCGCGCCACACTAACGGTATGCGTTTCCGCCTGCTCGATGCCAACGATAAAGAGTTGTTCAGCGAGGACTTCTATTCCATTGGCGGCGGCTTCATCCTGCGCGGCGACGAACCGGACGGCGGCGATGTCGATCACGACGTACCGCATCCGTTTGGCAACGCGAAAGAACTGCTCGCCGCTTGCGACAAGGCCGGCCTGCGCATTCCCGCGCTGATGCGCGAGAATGAGAACAGCTACCGCTCCTGGAACGAAACCCGCGAAGACCTGCTACGCATCTGGCAGGTCATGCAGGACTGCGTCCAGACCGGTCTCAAGACGCCCGGCACATTACCGGGTGGATTGCGCGTCGTGCGCCGTGCCCCGGTGCTGCACGAAAAACTCATCGCCAACCGCAAGAGTAATGCGCTCGACGTCATGGACTGGGTGAACCTGTTCGCGCTCGCCGTGAACGAGGAAAACGCCGCCGGCGGGCGCGTCGTCACCGCGCCGACCAACGGCGCGGCGGGCATCATCCCGGCGGTGCTGCATTACTACTGGCGCTTTGTCGAAGGCGCGGACGAGGAGGGCGTGGTGGACTTCCTGCTCACCGCGGGCGCCATAGGCATGCTCTACAAGAAAAATGCCTCCATCTCGGGCGCCGAAATGGGCTGCCAGGGCGAAGTCGGCGTGGCCTGCTCCATGGCCGCCGGCGGCCTCACCGCCGCGATGGGGGCGGGCAACGCCCACATCGAAAACGCCGCCGAGATCGGTATGGAACACAACCTCGGCCTCACCTGCGACCCCATCAAGGGCCTGGTGCAAATTCCCTGTATCGAACGCAACGCCATGGGCTCCATGAAAGCCATCAACGCCCAGCGTCTCGCCATGCACGGCGACGGCACCCACCGCGTCTCCCTCGATGAAGTCATCGCCACCATGCGTCAGACCGGCCGCGACATGCAAAGCATCTACAAGGAAACCTCCCTCGGTGGTCTAGCCGTCAATGTTATCGAATGCTGACCGGCTGACAATTCTGTCACCATTTCTTTTGTAGGAGTGGCTTTAGCTGCGATCCACTCCCGCGCTCACTTTTACGATGTGGGTGCTATAGTTCAGGCATGTTTATATGTTAAAAACGCCGGATTGGATGTCACTCGACGTCTAATTGGCGTTAGCTGTACAAGGAGAAGCTGTAGTGGCCAGAACTACGAAGAAAAAGCAGACTTCATCGGCGCCACAGGATAAAAAGCGGTCGTATCTGAAGCAAGCAGACGTACCGTCCGCGTCGCTCGATGAGGCGCTCAGGATTCCTCAGGCCATCGTCGATCACTACGCTGGCAAGGCTACATCTCCCCTGCATGTTGCCAAGGCATTGAATATCGATCCCAAAGGGTCGCAGATCCGGGTCCTATCAGGGGCCGGCATTGCCTTCGGGTTGATAGAGGGTGGGGCCCAAGCTGCCGCGATCTCAATAACCGATCTGGCGCGCAAGATTCTGCGTCCGACGACGGAAGGGGCAGATCGAGAGGCTAAGCGAGAAGCTGTCTTGAAGCCCCGCGTATTTGGAGAATTCCTTCGGCAGTACGACAAAAATGCGTTCCCACGCGAGGACATTGCGCACAATGTACTTGAAGAGATGGGAGTGCCACGCAAGAAAGTGGCAGAGGTGCTAGCGCGAATTCTCGAAAGCGCAGAGTCAGTAGGCTTCACTGAAGAGATCAAAGGCAAAACCTACATCTCCCTAGAAGGTGCCGCAGCTAAGCCGGATTCTCTGGCACGGATCGAAGAGGCGACGGCCGATGAGCCGAACTCAATGAAGGAACCTGAGCGTGATGAAGTCCCCGGGAAACCACCGGCTACACCTCCAGCGACGCGCAGCAGAATGGCATCGGCAATCATTGACGATGAGAGACGGCGACGTGTCTTCATTACACATGGAAAAAACAGAGACCTTGTTGAGCCGATAAGGAAACTGCTTGAATACGGTGAGCTTGAACCAGTCGTATCTGTTGAGCGTCAGTCAGTATCAAAGCCCGTCCCCGAGAAAGTGATGGGCGACATGCGTGGCTGTGGCGCTGCGATCATCCACGTGGACGCCGATCGCACCATCGCGGATCAAGATGGCAATGATCATGTCCTGCTCAACCCCAACGTTCTAATTGAAATTGGGGCGGCTATGGCGTTCTACGGTCGTCGCTTCATTCTCCTCGTCCGCGAAGGGGTAAAGCTGCCCTCTAACCTTCAGGGTCTCTACGAAGTTAGGTACCAGGATAAGACCCTCGATGCAGCGGCGACGATTCGACTTCTTGAGGCGATCAGGGACATCAAGAACCACTCGCTTCCAACTGAATCTGACGAAGATGACAGCTAAAAAGGTTTCAGGGTCAAAAGGTTTCAGCAAAAGGTTTCAGCAAAAGGTTTCAGCAAAAGGTTTCAGCAAAAGGTTTCAGGGTCAGGTCTCGCATTGAAACATCTGATGTTTTCCCATCGGGACAGACCACGGTCTTCGAAGCTGCGTCAAAATAGCCATAACCATCGCTTGGGCACGTTGCGCTTGCCCCATTGAGTGTATTGGATGATGTAGTTGCCCGAGAGAAATAATATTATTGCTACAATCAAACCCAACCGTACTTTTCCCCGAAGCCATATTTCGTGGCCGTGTAACGATACAATCAACAAAGCAGCACAATACATCGTCTGGGACATCGTGACCCAAACCAGGGCCAGGGCGGCGATATTCGGTCTGTCTTTTGGGAAGACAATGATTCCTGATAGCGTTAGCAAGCCCAAGGCAAGAGCAACTATAAATAGCGGCCGGTATACGTTTGGGTTCCCTTCTAGCCAGGCAATCTCGGCAATACCTAATATCAATCCCCCGGCAAGTAGGGGGACATTAAATACGATGTTGAGAATAAATGTCTTGGCAGCTTTCATTCGAAGGTATCGGTGCTTAACTTTGCTGAGCAAATTATAGGTTGGGCAGCGTCATTTTACTAATCAAGCCTGATAGATAGAAAACAGGAGGGATCTATAGGGTCTATCTCGATAGATTTAGCGGAAAACTGGGGTCTATCTTAGGATTTTGCATTGACACATGTATGTGAATGCAATTGGGCTCAGTCGCTGCCGGGTGCAGGCTTGTTTTCGACCATCAGCCGCTTGAGCACGGGGATGATGGCCGTGGCTACGAAGGCGCTGAGAAGCGCTCCGCCGCCGAGCCATGCAAAGAGGTCGGTATAGATGGGCAGTGTCGCCACGGGCTGCGTCACGCCGGCGGGAATGCTGGCCAGGCTCGCGATGGCGCCACCGGCGTAGAGGCTCACGCCCATACCCAGGAACCAGGCGCCCATGATGATTCCGCGGGAACGTTCCGGGATGAGTTGGGAGATCATCGAGAAGCCGAGGGCACTGATCAGAAGTTCGCCGAGGGACTGCGCCGCGTAGCCGGCGACCAGCCACCACGAGGAAACAATACCGTCGATGGCCGTGAGGCTGCCTGCTGCATAAAGGAAGAACGCGATGGCGAGCAGGTAGAGCCCGACGGCGTATTTCGTTGCGATTGAAAAGTCGCCGCGGCGGGTTTTCCCCATGCGCTGATAGAGCCATGCCAGGGGAAGGGCGAGCAACACCAGTCAGAATTGGTTGAGGTCCTGAAACTGGGCGGCCGAGACGTGTATGCCGAGCAGGCTGTGCCTGACGTTGCGCAGCGCAAACAGCGTGAGGGACGTATAGATCTGCTGGTTGTAGATCGCCCAGATGACGGACATGCCGGTGAAGATGATGCAGGCGATCACGCGTTTGCGTTCGCTTCGCTCGCCGGTCAGTAGCAGGTGCACGAAGACGTAGATCATGAGTAGCAAAAAACCGCACACGACCGCGAGTGCGATCGGACGATGCCGGACGATCTCCGAAAGCAAGTAGGCGATGAGCAGAGAGACGGCGATGACAGCCGCGAGGCGTGACCAGCGCAATTTCTCGAAATCCGGGACTGTGCCGTAAGGGCGGAGGTAGCGTCGGAAGATGCCGTAGTTGGCGAGGCCAAGCGTCAGACCGATGGCGCTGAGGCCGAAGGCGAGGTGCCAGCTGTCGAAATGGAGCGAGCCCAGCACGATGACCCAGTTTGGGTGATCCTTGATCCAGGGCGTGAGGAGAATCGATACGAACGAACCGATGTTGAGCGACATGTAGTAGATGGTGAACAGGATGTCGAGCCTGGAGCGTCGGCCCTCGTAGAGACGCGAGACAAGGTTGTTCGGGTTGACCTTGAACAGCCCGTTGCCGAGGGCGATCAATCCCATGGCCGGGAAGAACGTGGCCTGGAGCGGAACGGAGAGCAGCAGGTAGCCGAGCCCGAGCGTCACGGCCCCGAGCACCATCGTGCGGCGGGCGCCCAGCACGCGGTCGCCCAGCCAGCCGCCGAATACCGGCATCGAGTAGACGAGGGCCGAGAACGCGCCCCAGATGGTGTCTGCGCGCGCGTCGCCAAGTCCCAGGCGCTCCACCATGTAGAGCACCATGAGCGAAGCCATCCCGTAGTAGCCGAAGCGTTCCCATATTTCTATGAAGAACAGGACGAGGAAGGCTTTCCTCGGATGACGCTCGGCGACGGCTGCGTCTGACGACATTGGCTCTCCCCTCCAGACTACGACCTGGCAGGCTGCTGAAAAAACTACTGCGCTCGGCATCTTGGGCGCGGGCGGTGCTCGAAATCCTCACGTACTCGCGTGTACACTGCGGTTTCTGCGCGCCGATCGCGCCCAACCTGCCTTCGCTCGCTACGTTTTTCAGCGGCCTGCTGCGTGTGTCCGGAAGCTTACACGGAAAGCTGCCCGCCGTGCGGCGCCGAGGGTATGATTGTCGATGCACCGGAAGAACGGTGCGGCGGATCAAGACCGGGAGACCCAATGAAGATCAGCGACATGAACTGGAGCCAGGTCGAGGCCTACCTGGAGCATGACGATCGCGCGGTGTTGCCCATAGGCAGTACCGAACAGCA
>JBOHZI010000097.1:0-7974 GCA_050738295.1 Gammaproteobacteria bacterium | reverse complement strand
CGGCAGTCCGGCTGCCTGTTCCCACGTCAGCCCTGCCGGTTTGCGGGACACGATCGGGGCGGGTAGCGCGACCAGATCGGCGAAAGTTCCACCTTGGACCGAATCCCGGCGGCCATACGAATACACCTCATCCCCTACGGCGAACTCTGGTGTGTCAAAACCCACCGCCTCCACTACGCCTGCTACATCCCAGCCGGGAATCACCGGAAAGTGGATGTCCATCAGGGCATCCAAACCGCCCGCCATGATCTTCCAGTCCACCGGGTTCACCGCAGCCGCTTTCACCCGGACAAGGGCCGATCCCGGCGGCACCTTGGGAACCGGAACGTTGGAGACTTCCAGTACCTCCGATCCGCCGTAACGGGAATCTGTCATGGCCTTCATGGTCGCGGGCTTGTCAGTGTCGGTGTCGTCTTGTCGGCTCATTCAAAACTCCTTATCAGTCGAACTCTCGTATTAACCATTCAGCCGCGCTCCAGCCGATCACACAGCGTGCTACATACCCTGCGCGGTGGGGCGAATAATCATTTCGTTGACGCCCACCTCGTCCGGCTGTTCGATCGCATAAACGATGGCGCGGGCAATGGCGTCGGCATCGATAGCCGATTTGTACATTTCGCGGGCCCGCTCGGCCGATTCCTTGTGGCTGATATGGTCGGCCAATTCGGTAGCCACGGCGCCCGGAGAAATGTTGGTGGAACGAATTTCGCCGTTACCTTCCAGTCGCACGCCTTCGGAAATAGCGCGCACTGCATACTTGGTAGCGCAATAGACGACGCCGCCCGGCATAACCTTGTGCCCCGCTACCGAAGACAGATTGATCACATGACCGCTGTGTTGCTTGCGCATAACTGGTAGCACTGCGGCGATGCCGTAAAGCACGCCCTTGATGTTTACGTCAATCATCTGCTCCCACTCGTCCACCTTGAGGGCATCGAGCGGCGCGAGCGGCATGAGCCCGGCGTTGTTGATCAGAACATCGATACGCTTATAGGCGGCGACGGTTGCCTTGGCCAGCGCCTCGACCTGGCTGCGTTCGGTGACATCGGTGACCGTGTAAGCGACGGTACCGCCGTCGCTTTCGATCGCCTCGACCAGCTTCTTCAGTTTGTCCTCACGCCGCGCGGCCAGCATCAGTTTCGCGCCGCGCTCGCCCAGTCGCCGCGCGGTGGCTTCGCCCAGCCCGCTGCTGGCACCGGTAATCAGTACGACCTTGTCTTTTATTCCAGACATTGTTTGCTCCTGTTAAAACCAACTTCCGGCAACTCGGAGTCGGAAGTTTTATTTATAGAGTTTCATTATAACCGGGGAGATTTTAGAGTCAGGCCTTTCACTCGATGGACGCATTTACCCGGCAGGCCACGCGGCGATATTGAAAGGCCTATCCAACGGCAGCGAAGTAGTTGTAAAAAACGCCGGCCACGACCTATTCATGACCAGCCCCGAAGTCACCGACGACATCGTCGATTTCTTCAGCCACAAACCCATCAAATACCCGCAAATCAACCTACCGCCGCCAGCCTTCATCGTGCCTGCCATGCCTAGACCAAAATCAACTGGCGACTGAATTGCCATGAGGAAGTACGTAGGTTGAGTCTTGTTCCCTGCTGGAATAGGGCAAAAAGACTTGGCCATCGAATCCCGAACATGGAATCTACCCTTTACTTATATTGAAAAGCATGCCGACTGGCGAACGCTTAAGTTGTCCATCTTCTTCAGCGAGTTTTCTGAGCGTCTTCGGAATGGTTCTCAACTTAGGCGGGGCAAGTATTTGATCTGCACTATAGGATGCGAGCGCCCACACCACAGACTGAGTTGCAGCGGCCACTACAAATAGCGATCCTACAACCAACCAAGACCCAATATCACTTCCAGCAAACTTCCATCTCTTAGCCACAAGAATATCAATTTTTTTCTGATGTGCTTCGAACGCTGATTGAATGTTGTCGAATATATGACTACTTGTAAGTTGAAAGCCTTTAGAATCAGTCATAGCTAGCTCTTCTATTCCACTTGTCAAAATCTCTCGGATTTCACTCAATGCTCCATCTTTCCGGATCTCAATGAGCGCATCAGGCGGAATCCTACCAAGCCAACGCATCTTGTTTTCTGAAAGATTTTGCAGGCCCCTTATAGTGTGTAGGTCTTTCAGATTTTTTGCTTGCGCAGCCTGTACTGCGTCATACTCCATCTTCCAAACGAGGTATTGCCATGATGTCGGTGCGTCCATGATTGGCACACCCTGCAGACGTCGCGCTTTCACGAGCAATTCATTGGCGGCGCTCATACGACCCATAGCTTGTAATGCCACGATAAGCCCTGGATTCTTAGTCTTAAGCATGCCCGCGAAAGTGGGATCCTCTTTAGCTCGTAGAAACTGTGTCTCGAGAGGACCTTCCCACTCAGTGTCGAACAAGACACGCTCACGATCCACGACTTTAGCAGTGACGCGTTCTATGGTGTCAAGTTCTCCGCAGAACTCTAGCATTTCATTAAAAGAGCCGAATTGGCGACCAAATATCTTGGTCCCATGCAGAACAGCATCGACTTCGGCAAGATTGTAAAAAAACGCGTTTTCCGCTTCATCAAGAACTGACATATCTGGCAAAATAACCACAATTGGCGGTGAAATTTCAGCGCAAGCCAGATCGCGGTACTGAAGGAGATTTAGCGCATGCTTGACCATGTAGTAGACTTTTTTCTCATCGCTGAACTGCTCAAATAACTGCTTTGAGCGGAGAAATGGGTCCGGCAAGACAAGCGTATCCGTGTATAGCGAACATTTAGACGCGATGTTCTCATAAGGGGACGGAAACAGATCTCCGCCAAAAACTCCCTTAAGTGAATCGCGCTGATCCTCTACGTGGGCTATAGCAATTGGCCCAGCAGACGCCCAAAACTCGTCCACTACCTGTAAAAAGCCTGGGAGATTTCGGATGAGCTCTTCGACTGCTGATGGGATGCGAGATAATGACATCCCCACATCATGAGGTGTAAGTTTGCGCTCCACCATGGCGTTAAAGAACTTGCCGAAGTTCTGTTCTAAAAATTGATAATATGCCGTCTGGATTTCCGCTAGCGAAGCAGACTTCTTCATTTCCTCTCGGTCATGCATTGCTTCTACAGCCAACGCCATTGACCGCACCAACCCATCAACCGTCGACAGATCGACGCTGCCGTCTGCGGTATACCGAACCCGTTTGAGACTTTCGATTACTTCTAGGCCTTCGGCGATATGTACTTGGCTAGCTTCAAATTTGTTCTTTAGAATTTTAAGACGCCTTTGAAGTCGCGCCTCATAGGCCTTCTGCTTTTCAGGTGAGATGTCTGGCATAGTCATTAAGAACGTGCGCCTCAGCAGTCAAAGCACTGTAATACATTTTTTACTCTGCCAACAGATATACCCCATAATCGGAGCACCTTCCACTGGCTCAATTGGTGATTCCCCGTATTCAGTACTACCCCGAGCGTAGTCTTTACAAGTTAATTGGATTCCAGCCGAATGGAAAGATGGCCGTTATCGATCTGTTCACGCTATAACTTTACTCACCCACCCTTTTTTCCAACAGTCGTGCCAAGTAGCGGGCACTCATGTCTACTTCGAGGTTTACGCGGGTGCCGACTTCGTAGTTGCTCATGACGGTGCGTTGCATGGTGGTTGGGATGATGGCTACTTCGAATTCGTTGCCGTCTACAGCGTTGACGGTCAGGCTTACGCCGTCCACGGCGATTGAGCCTTTGGCAGCGATTAACGGGGCGAGTGATTTGGGTGCGGCGAAGCGCAGGCGCCAGGCTCGGGCGTCCTGGTGGAGCGAGACCAGCGTGCCGATGCCGTCCACGTGGCCGCTCATGAGGTGACCGCCGAGGGCGTCGCCCATGGCGAGGGCCGGTTCGAGATTCACCGGGACGCCCTCCACCAGATCACCGAGCGTGGTGAGGGATAGCGTTTCAGCGGACACGTCGGCATGGAAGCAGGCATCGACCGGATCGACCACGGTCAAGCACACACCATTCACCGCGACGCTTGCGCCCGACTCCAAAGTGGTCGGTTCGAGTACGCCCGTGCAATCGATTTCGAGTCGTTGATCGCCGCCGCTTGCTTCGCGTGATTTGATGCGGCCCGTGCCCTGAACTATGCCGGTAAACATGTCACTCTTTCTCCGGTTGCAAACGAATGCGGACGTCGCGTCCGACGCGTTGGGTTCGCACAACGCGCCAACGTGGCGGATCGGGTATCCGCGCCTGCTCGCCGAGTACGGCAAATGGCCGTGCGTCCGGACCCAACAGGTGCGGCGCCTGAAACAGATCGAGTTCATCCACAAAACCCGATGCGATCAAGGCGCCCGCCAGACGCGGACCACATTCCGCATACACGTCGTTGATGCCGAGTTCGACGAGCGTGTGTAGCACGGCTTCCCATTGGGTGCGTCCTTCGGCATCGGCCTCGGTTACGTGAATTGTCGCACCCGCCGCTTCCAGCGCTCGCCGTCGTTCGCTGTCGTCCGTGGTGCAGAACAGGTGAATCGGCCCGCCCGCTTCGCTGAACAGCCGCACATTCGGCGGCGTGGAAAGCTTCGAATCGAGCACCACTCTCATAGGCTGACGGCTGACGCCGGTCAGACGCACCGTGAGCGCGGGATCGTCGGCGAGTACTGTGCCCACGCCGGTGAGTACGGCGCCGACACGGGCCCGCGAACGATGCACTGATGCGCGCGCCACGGGACCGGTGATCCACTGGCTGGTGCCGTCGGCAAGCGCGCTTTTGCCATCGAGGCTCATCGCCACTTTGAGCGTCAGCCACGGGCGACCTCGCTCGAAGCGGCTGAAAAACCCCCGGTTGATGCGTCGTGTTTGAGTTTCGCCAGGACCAACATGCACTTCGATTCCGGCGGCTTGCAGTGCCGCGAATCCGTTGCCGGCTACCTTGGGATTGGGATCGCGTGCCGCGGCGACCACGCGCGACACGCCGGCTTCGATCAGAGCCGAAACACACGGTGGCGTGTGGCCGTGATGGCTGCATGGCTCCAGTGTTAGGTAAACGGTTGCTCCCCTCGCCTGTTCGCCGGCCTGGCGCAGCGCAAACACTTCGGCATGCGATTCGCCGGCGCGCGCGTGGAAACCTTCGCCGACGATGCGGCCGTCGTTCACGATGACGCAGCCCACCGCCGGGTTCGGCGCACACGTGCGCAGACCTTTCACCGCCAGGCGCAGGGCGCGGCGCATGTAGCGGTCATCAATGTCGCCGACGTTGTTCACTTCTTCTTGCGTCGCGTCTCTTTGATCAGCGGCAACTGGTGATCATCCGCCTTGAGCCGTTCGTACTCCAGTTGCTCAATCTGACGGCGGAAGGCTTCCACATCCTGGAAGCTGTGATACACCGAGGCAAAGCGCACGTAGGCCACCTGATCAAGCCCCGACAGTGCGGTCATGACCCAGGCGCCGATCTGGTCCGATGAAATTTCACGCTCACCCGACAGACGCAGGCGTTGCACCAGATCAGTGATCAACGAATCGATGGCGTCGGTCGCGACCGGACGTTTTTCCAGTGCCTTGAGGATGCCGGAACGCAACTTTGCTTCGTCGAACGGCATCCGCGTCCCGTCGCGCTTGACGACACGCGGCAACGCGAATTCAGCCGTTTCGAGTGTACTGAAACGCACCTCGCAGGACAGGCATTCACGGCGGCGACGAATCTGGCGCCCTTCGGTGGCCAGGCGCGAGTCCACCACGCGCGTTTGATCGTGACCGCAGAACGGGCAAAACATCAGGAGAGCCGGGACTGGGGACTGGGGACTCGGGACTGGCAAACAATTCGACGCGCAGGAGACATTTTGAGAATTCCCAGTCCCCAGTCCCTTGTCCCGAGTCCCGTTCTTCTATCCATACACCGGGTACTTGTGGCACTGCGCGGTGACCTTGCCGCGCACAGTCGCAATCACAGTCTCATCTTCGGGGGCATCCAGCACGTCGCAGATCCAGCCGGCGAGTTCGGTGCAATCGGCCTCGGTGTAGCCGCGCGTAGTGACTGCGGGTGTGCCGAGGCGCAGTCCGGAAGTGACGAAGGGTTTTTGCGGGTCGTTCGGTACCGCGTTCTTGTTGACCGTGATGTAGGCCTTGCCCAGCGCCGCTTCGGCGTCCTTGCCGGTCACGCCGCGGTCGATCAGATCGACCAGGAACAGGTGGTTCTCGGTGCCGCCGGAGACGATCTTGTAGCCACGATCGGCGAGCGTCTTCGCCATCGCCTTGGCGTTTTTCACGACCTGCTGCTGGTAGATCTTGAATTCGGGCTCCAGCGCTTCCTTGAAGGCCACGGCCTTGGCCGCGATCACGTGCATCAGCGGACCACCCTGGATGCCGGGGAACACGATGGACTGCAACTTCTTCCGGATCTCCTCGGCAGCATCGCCCATGGCCGAATCCTTGGCCACAATCAGGCCACCACGCGGGCCGCGCAACGTCTTGTGCGTGGTCGAGGTCACCACGTGCGCGTGCGGTAACGGGCTGGGATAGACGCCAGCAGCGATCAGGCCGGCCACGTGCGCCATGTCCACGAACAGGTAGGCGCCCACCTTGTCGGCGATGGCCCGGAAGCGTGCCCAGTCCATCACCTGCGAATAGGCGCTGAAGCCGGCCACAACCATCTTGGGTTTGTGCTCGACGGCCAGACGCTCGATTTCGTCGTAATCGACCAAGCCCCGATCGTTCACGCCGTACTGCACCGCGTTGAATATCTTGCCGGACAGGTTCGGCTTGGCGCCATGGGTAAGGTGTCCGCCATCCGCCAGGCTCATGCCGAGGATGGTGTCGCCCGGCTGGAGCAGCGCGAAGTACACCGCTTGATTGGCCTGCGAGCCGGAATGCGGCTGCACGTTGGCGTAGTCGCAGTCATAGAGCTGCTTCAGCCGCTCGATGGCCAGCGCCTCGGCCACGTCCACGTACTCGCAGCCGCCGTAGTAGCGCTTGCCGGGATAACCTTCGGCGTACTTGTTGGTGAGCACCGAGCCCTGGGCCTCCATCACCCGCGGGCTGGCGTAGTTCTCGGAGGCGATCAACTCGACGTGATCCTCCTGGCGCTGGCGCTCGTTCTCGATAGCAACGGCTAATTCGTCATCGTACCCGGCAATTCTCATATCGGCGGCAAACACGGCGCAACTCCATACTTAATAGGCGGATTTTAGCCGAGTGGGCAGGCAAACCCAAGCGCCAGGCAATGCCGCTATGAGTACGTCAGGGACGGATTGGGCACATTCAAACCAAAACCCCATCGTTTGGCCTGCACCAAGTTCTTTACAATGTGTAGTTCAGTCGCACGCAATACGCTCTTTTCTCCCTATGGCGCAATACGTTTACACCATGAACCGGGTCGGCAAGGTTGTCCCGCCCGGCCGCCACATCCTCAAGAACATCTCGCTCTCATTCTTCCCGGGCGCGAAAATCGGCGTGCTCGGCCTGAACGGCTCCGGCAAGTCCACCCTGCTGCGGATCATGGCCGGCCTGGATACCGAAATCGAGGGCGAAGCGCAGCCTCAACCCGGCCTGCGCATCGGTTACCTGCCACAGGAGCCGCAACTGGACGACTCCAAGGATGTGCGCGGCAACGTTGAGCAGGGGCTGGGCGAAATCGCCGAGGCCCAAGGCCAACTGGAAGCAGTGTATGCCGCCTACGCCGAGCCGGACGCCGATTTCGATGCGCTGGCTGCCGAGCAGGCGCGGCTGGAAAACCTGGTTCAGGCCGCCGATGCGCACAACCTGGAGCACAAGCTCGAAGTCGCCGCCGAGGCCCTGCGGCTGCCGCCGTGGGAAGCCAATGTCGGCGAACTGTCCGGCGGCGAACGCCGGCGGGTCGCGCTGTGCAAACTGCTGCTCTCCGCACCCGACATGCTGCTGCTCGACGAGCCGACCAACCATCTCGACGCCGAGTCGGTAGCTTGGCTGGAGCGGTTCCTGGGCGAATTCAAGGGCACCGTCGTGGCC
>JBOHZI010000096.1:0-8015 GCA_050738295.1 Gammaproteobacteria bacterium | reverse complement strand
GATACACGCTCAGACGGTCTCCACACAGCGGGTTGTAGCCGTCGGCTTCCCGGCGCGGCGGCGGCAGTTCGCCGAAATTGCGCGGGCTCTTGTTGTGGTCAATGATGATGTCCTTGTACAGGGCAGCCAAGTCGGTATCGATCATCGGCAAAAAACCTCCCGGGCTTTGATCAGTGCGGCCACCAGTATGTCGACGTCTTCGGAGGTGTTATACAAGCCGAAGGATGCCCGTGCAGTAGCGGGCACGCCGTAATGCTCCATGACCGGCATGGCGCAATGGTGGCCGGTGCGAATGGCGACGCCGGCATGGTCGAGCAGGGTGCCCAGATCGTGCGGATGGACGCCGTCGACCTCGAATGAAATGACACCCACCCGCTGATCGGGCTCGCCGATCAGACGCAGTCCGGGCACGTCGCGCAGCCGTGTGAGTGCGTAGAGGAGTACGGCGTCTTCGGCCTCGGCGAGTGCAGCCATGCCCAGCGGGACCAAATAGTCGATGGCGGCGGCGAGTCCGATCGCGCCTCCCACATTCGGTGTACCGGCCTCGAAACGATACGGGGGTTCGGCGTAGAGCGTCTTGTCGAAGCGCACGGCGCGGATCATGTCGCCGCCACCTTGCCAGGGCGCCATGTCGGCCGCAATTTCTTCACGTACGTACAATGCGCCGATGCCCATGGGGGCATACATCTTGTGACCGGAGAGCGCATAGAAATCGCAATCCAGATCGCGGACGTTGACGGGCAAGTGACCCACGGCCTGAGCACCGTCGACCAGTACCCTGGCACCGGCCTGATGTGCACGGCGGATCATCTCGGCAACCGGATTCACGGTGCCGAGTGCATTGGAGACATGGGCAAGTGCCACGAGGCGTGTACGTTCGCTCAAACGCTCGGTAAAACTTTCCAGCGGCACATTGCCGCGTTCGTCGATGGGCGCGACCACGATCCGGGCCCCGGTGCGTTCGGCCAGCAATTGCCAGGGCACGATATTGGAATGATGTTCGAGTTCGGTGAGCAGAATCTCGTCGCCCTCAGCTATATGTGCTGGACCCCAGGCACCGGCGACCAGATTGATGGCTTCGGTGGTGCCGCGAGTAAAAACGATTTCCTCCGACGATCCCGCACCGATGAACTGCGCGATGCGCGCGCGGGCCCGTTCGTATTGCTCGGTGGCGCGTTCGGACAGGGTATGTACGCCGCGGTGCACATTGGCATTGTCGTGATGGTAATAGTTGGCTTCGGCGTCGATCACCGTTTGTGGCTTCTGGGTGGTGGCAGCGTTGTCGAGATAAATCAACGGATGACCGCGCACGTTCTGCGCCAGGGCGGGGAAGTCGGCCCGCAGGCGTTGCGGGTTGATGACCGTGTGTGCGACGGCGGTTTCGGTTACAGCCATTCGCGGACCTCCTGCGGCGCCTGCATGTGATCGGCGAGAACGCTCAGCAATTCGCGGTGCAGGCGTTCGTCTTCCAGGTCGGCGAGGATGTGGGCAGCGAAACCGTAAGCGATCATGCGTCGCGCAGCATCCGCATCGATGCCACGGCTTTGCAGATAAAAAAGTGCATCCGGATCGATGGCGCCGGTCGCTGCGCCGTGATTACAGATGACATCGTCGGCATAGATCTCGAGTTGCGGACGGGTGTCGGCCTCGGCCTTGGGGGAGAGTAGCAGGTTGGCTGATGCCTGATCGGAATCGGCTTTCTGGGCGCCGGGTTTCACCAATACAAGTCCGCTGTAAACGCTGTGACTGCGACCGTCGAGTACACCGCGAAACACCTGGCGGCTGCGCGTATGAAGAGCATCGTGTACCACTCGCACATCGGCATCGGCGTGGCGTTTTCCGTCGAGCAGGGCGAGCCCGGAGAGAGCAGTCTCGGCATGGTCTTCAACCAGATCAACCACGAAAGCTTCACGCGAGAGTTTGGCGCCAAGGTCGAGATTCAGGCACTGGTAACGGGCTCCGGAGCCCGTCCGTACCGTGGTGTGACCGAGCAGACGAGTGCCGGTCCCGGCTTCGTTGAGGCGGATATGTAACAGTTGTGAGCCGGCCGCCAAGGAAATTTCCGCGACTCGCGTGCTCAAGGTGTCCGCGTCACCGCCGAGGTGACGCTCGATCAGTACCAGTCGGCTGCCTTGGCCCAACTGGACGGCAAGCCGGGCATGGGTGGCGGCGGGCGTGTCGCGTTCGGCGTTGGTGTAAACCAGTTCCAGCGCCTTGCCCGGTGCCGTATTAGTGGGCAGGTCTATCCATGCGCCATGATCGAATAGTGTCGTGTTGAGTGCTACGACGGGATCGTCCTGCGGCGCGAGTTGTCCCAGCAAGGCGGTCAGTGCCGGTGGAGGCGATGACGCACAATCCTGGAGTGAAACGAGTCGTTCGTCGCCCGGCTGTCCCGACAAGTAGCCATCGACCCAGACGCTGCGCGCACCGAGTGCGCTGGGCAATTCAGGCTGAGCATCCGGTTTTTCGGCGCGTGGCCAATCCTGCCGTTCCAGTGCGGACAGGTCGGTGTACTTGTAGGATTCGTTACGCCGGGTGGGCCAGCCGCGCGACAGGAATCGCTCGCGGGCCTCGCGCCGTATGGGTGCAAAACCATCCGCTGCCGCTTCCGGCAGTGCTAATGCGAAAGCCGTCGATTCGCTCATGCGGCCTCCGCGCGCAGCCAGTCGTAACCACGCTCTTCGAGCGTTTTGGCGAGCGAGGCGTCGCCCGACTTCACGATGCGACCGTTCATCAGCACGTGGACCACGTCCGGCTCAATGTAGTCGAGCAGGCGTTGATAGTGCGTGACGAGGATGATTGAGCGCTCCGGGCTGCGTAGACTGTTCACACCGTCGGATACGATCTTCATGGCGTCGATGTCGAGCCCGGAATCGGTTTCGTCGAGCAGTGCCAGTTGCGGTTGGAACAGCAACATCTGAAGAATTTCGTTGCGCTTTTTCTCGCCGCCGGAAAAGCCCTCGTTGACGCCGCGGTTGAGGAAACTGTCGTCAAGGTCGAGCAACTTGAGTTTTTCGCGTGCGAGCTTGAGGAACTCGTAGGCATCCAGTTCGGATTCGCCCCGGTTTTTACGCAGCGCATTGAGCCCCGCCTTGAGCAGATACACATTATTCACGCCGGGAATCTCGACCGGGTACTGCAGGGCCAGAAAGAGCCCGGCGCGCGCCCGTTTCTCGATTTCCAGTTCGAGCAGGTTGGTGCCGTTATAGGTAACGCTGCCCTCGGTAATGGTGTACCCGGGGCGGCCCGCCAAAACGTGGGACAGGGTAGACTTGCCAGAGCCATTGGGGCCCATGATGGCGTGTACTTCGCCACGCTTGATTTCGAGATCGATGCCGCGCAGGATCGGCGTGTCCTCGACGCCGGCGTGCAGATTTTTGATGCTAAGCAGGGTGTCCGTCATTATCCGATCGCTCCTTCCAGTGTGACCGAGAGCAGGCGACCTGCCTCGACCGCGAATTCCATGGGTAATTTCTGAAATACGGTTTTGCAGAAGCCGTTGACCACCAGGTTCACGGCGTCTTCTTCGCTCAGTCCGCGACTGCGCAGATAGAACAGTTGATCCTCGCCGATGCGCGAGGTCGTCGCCTCGTGTTCCACCCGTGCCGTTGGGTTCTTGGCTTCGATGTAGGGGAAGGTATGCGCGCCACAGGTATCACTCATCAGCAGCGAATCGCACTGGGTGTAATTGCGCGCGTTGGTGGCGCCGAGAGCTATGCGCACCAGACCGCGGTAGGCGTTCTGAGCGTGGCCGGCCGATATGCCTTTGGAAATGATTGTGCTGCGCGTGTTTTTCCCAATGTGCGTCATCTTGGTGCCTGTGTCGGCCTGCTGGTAGTTGTTGGTAACCGCTACTGAGTAGAATTCGCCGACCGAGTTGTCGCCGCGCAGAATCACGCTGGGATATTTCCAGGTGATGGCCGAGCCGGTCTCGACTTGCGTCCAGGAAATGTGCGAATTGCGGCCTCGGCAGTCACCGCGTTTGGTCACAAAGTTGTAGATGCCGCCCTTGCCGTCCTCGTCGCCCGGGTACCAGTTCTGTACCGTTGAATACTTGATTTCGGCATCGTCCAGTGCGACCAGTTCTACTACGGCGGCATGCAGCTGGTTCTCGTCGCGCTGCGGTGCGGTACACCCTTCCAGATAGCTGACGTGGGAACCTTCATCGGCGATGATGAGCGTGCGTTCGAACTGCCCGGTGTTGGCCGCGTTGATACGGAAGTAGGTCGACAACTCCATCGGGCAGCGCACACCCTTCGGCACATAAACAAACGAACCGTCGGTGAACACCGCCGAGTTCAGGCTGGCGTAGAAGTTATCGCCCTGCGGTACCACCGAGCCGAGATATTTGCGCACCAGATCGGGGTGCTCGCGGATAGCTTCACTGATCGGGCAGAAGATTACGCCGGCTTCGCCGAGTTTTTTCTTGAATGTTGTAGCGACCGATACGCTGTCGAACACTGCATCCACGGCCACACCAGCCAGTGCTGCACGCTCGTGCAGAGGGATCCCGAGTTTCTCGTAGGTTTCGAGTAGCTTCGGATCGACCTCGTCGAGGCTCTTGGGCGCGTCGTCTTTTGACTTTGGCGCGGAATAGTAGGAAATGGCCTGGTAGTCGATGGGTGGATAGTGCACGTGAGCCCAGGTGGGAACCGGCTTTTCGAGCCAGCGCTGGTAGGCTTCCAGGCGCCACTCGCACATCCAGTCCGGCTCGCCCTTCTTGGACGAGATCAGTCGGATGACGTCTTCGTTCAGGCCCGGCGGGACGGTATCGGATTCGATATCGGTGTAGAAACCGTGCTGATAACGTTGTTCGATGAAGTCGGAGACTTCGGGTTCACGCGTGGCCATATTTGCGCTCCATGCGGGCGGTGGATTTCGGGGCAGGACGGCGACGCATCGAGAGCTGCGGATCAATCGGGTCGCCGATCAGATCCTCCAGCGTGATTTCGGCCAGCGCGCGACGCACCGCGACCGACAGATGCTGCCACTGCGAACTGAGCTGACAGGTGGTTTCCAGTTCGCATAGACCCGGCGCCAGCGTGCATTCGGTCACGGCGAGCGGCCCCTCGATGGCCTCGATCACGTCCACGGCACTGATCGCCGCCGGCGCGCGGGCCAGACTGTAGCCGCCATGCGATCCGCGCCGCGAAACAACGAGCTTCGCGTGTGCCAGGGTCTTGAGGAGTTTACTTACCGTCGGCGGGCTGATACCCGTCCCGGCAGCGAGCTCCGTGGCCGTGTGGTTCGCTGTGGGGTGCTCGGCCATGGTGGCCAGCATCAGGGCGGCATAATCCGCCAATTTGCTCATTCGCAGCATCGAAATGCCTCGCGTGACTCAATACAGGACTATTTTAGTCCTCTTAACGTCTCCGGGCAAGACGGGGCTTGCAGGCCGTCTGCTTTGCGTCCTGTAGGGCAAAGCAGACAAATCGCAAAAAAGGGGTAGCGGAATTTGGAATCATGGACTATTCTTCAATCGATAATAAGCTCGAATACATGCGTCCGGCTCCTCAAAAAACGGATTTGGCACCAGGGATAACCAGTAATGACCCTATCTAACTACTCTAAGTACTCGGTTTCTCGCAAGACGTACTGGGTTGTCGTCATTGCGATCGGTGTCTGCGTAGCAATATTTGTTTTCTTTTTCACTAAAAATATCGCCGAGCACAGCGCATCGTATCAAGTCGCTACCGCCTACTTGCAGCGCTCTTCGTGTGTAACTGAAGAGCTGGGACCAGTGAAGTCGATTAATTTATTGATGCATTACCGTGGATACCAAAATAACCGGAATGCCCTGCTTAACGTTTCTATTTCAGGGAGCAAAAAAGTTGGAAGAGCAGAGATACGGCTTCGTATGATTGACAGAAAGTGGCATGTGACGTCTTTGGAGTTATTCCCTGTAGACAGCAGGTCTGTTAACTGCCCTGTAATGGAACCTCGAGGATGATGCCTGTGACTCGGATAATTTCGGGCCAGCAATTGCTGCTTTACATATTTATGTTTGTGATTAGCTGGATCCTGTTATTTGTCGGATGCAGAATCCCTCAATTGCAGATGCCGGCAGGTGCCGCTTTCGGTATCAGCTTGATTTTAGCCTCTTTAATTACTCTATTTTGCGCCTATCTTTGGCAGTATAAATGGTTCACAGAAGGCATGTTATTTACTCACGAAATACTGACGTTGGTTTTTGCTACGATTTTTCTAATCTCCATCGGCTTGGGGGTCAAGATCAACGGTACATCGGTTTTTGTGGCTATACTGCATGCAGCGCCAAGGTCAAGATCAATACACGTGCGGGAAACATGGGCAGTGCCACTCGGTGTGGCAGGTATCGTCTGTTATGTGGAAGCTTGGACTGTCATACGACTGTTGATCAGAAAACGCTGGATATTACGTTCCAAGTGAAGTCGATAAACTGCTTTTGACGCCAGACCGTCTTTGGGGCGCGTGGCCTCGCGCAGCATGGCAGCGTTCAAGAGGCCGCTTTTATCCAGTTGCCCCCTTTATTCAGTAAATGCTCCGGGCTTTGACTTATCTTTTCCGAAGTAATGTATGTCTACCATAGGGCAATTTGCATTACGACTAGGTATAGCTTTTATTTGCATCGTTGTAATTTTATTACTGTTTATTCCTATCCATCATGCCTGGCTTGGTCAACAGGAAGTGCAAAAAGAAATTAGTACGAATCTACCTTCTGGTTCATCCAGGAATAAAGTCATTCAATTCTTGAGAAAGAGCAGCATATCTGATTGGGGCTATGATAAGGACAGAAATGAAATTGATGCAGGCATACGGAATACGTGCTATGCATTACTTATGGAGTGTTCACTTGGCATCGTATTCAAATTCGACAATCAAGGGCGCTTGGTTAGTGCCACAGTGACACGAAATTTGACGGGCCTTTAATCTTTGGGGGTGCAATTCCCGGTCCCCTGGGGCGAAACAAGATACATCCACCGAATAATATCCCGCGGCAAGCCGCGGGGCTGTTGATTGAGAGTTCATGACGAGTAATGCGGGTGTTCTTATATACTTGAGCCATGAGCGATTCTTCCAAGGGCCCAGTGCAGTTTGCCAGTTTCAAGGCATTTTACCCGTTTTATCTGGGTGAACACAGTCGGCGGGCGACTCGCCGGTTGCATCTGATTGGATCGTCATGCGTGATCGGGTTGATTGTTGCGGCCATCGTGACCCATATATGGTGGTTGTTCGCCTTGACGTTGGTGGCCGGTTACGGGTTCGCCTGGGTGGCGCATTTTTTTGTGGAGAAAAACCGTCCGGCGACCTTCAGGCACCCGTTGTACAGTTTCATGGGCGATTGGGTGATGTTTGCCCAGGCACTGAGCGGGCGTATCCGCTGGTGAGCGCCTTTCAGACCTGGCGTTGGCACCACCGGGTGCGCCGCCTGGCCCTCGATACCTGCAACGATTTTGTCTTGCCCGACGGTGTGGACGGTTTCGTCCACATCGAGCATGTCTTGCTGCGTCCCGAGGGGTTTTATGTGCTCGATTTACTGGAAGGAGCAGGTCGTCTTATTGCTGGGGAACGTCTACCGGAATGGTCACTGATGGGCAAGCGCCGGCGGTTCACGTTTCCCAATCCTTTGCTGCCGCTGGAGCACAAGTTAACCGCTGTGCGTCTGCTCGCAGGGCAGATTCCGGTACGGGGTTATGTGGTACTGGCCGATGGTCTCGTGGTGCCGCGGGCGCAGCCCGAGCGGGTGGTTTCCCTTGGGGAACTCAGGCAGCAGTTACCGCACCCATCCGGCGATGCCGCGGTTGCGCCCGCTAACGCCGAGGCGTGGGCTCGCATCAAGGCTGCCGCCAAGCATTCGTAGCGGTAGCCCAGCTTGCCGGGTAACCAGCACTCAGTGCCTAGCACTCAGCACTCAGCACTCAGTGCCTAGCACTCAGCACTCAGCACTCAGTGCCTAGCACTCAGCACTCAGCACTCAGCACTCAGCACTCAGCACTCAGCACTCAGCACTCAGCACTCAGCACTCAGCACTCAGC
>JBOHZI010000095.1:0-8059 GCA_050738295.1 Gammaproteobacteria bacterium | reverse complement strand
GCGCCGGTCAGCGGCAGCGTGCATTTCTTCAGAAGCTTCGGGCCGTCCTTGGCGGAGTGCTCCATCACCACGACAACGCGCTTGACGCCGGCGACCAGGTCCATGGCACCGCCCATGCCCTTCACCACCTTGCCCGGGATCATCCAGTTGGCCAGATCGCCGTTCTGCGACACCTGCATCGCGCCCAGAATCGAAAGGTCGATATGTCCGCCTCGGATCATGCCGAAGGAATCGGCCGAGGAGAAATAGCTCGTGGTGGGCAGTTCGCTCACGGTCTGCTTGCCGGCGTTGATGAGATCAGGGTCTTCATCGCCTTCATAGGGAAACGGACCCATGCCCATCATCCCGTTCTCGCTCTGGAGCTGAACGTCCACGCCCTTCGGAATGTAGTTCGATACCAGTGTCGGGATGCCGATGCCGAGATTGACGTAATAGCCGTCGCGCAACTCCTTTGCGGCGCGCGCGGCCATCTGCTCGCGGGTCCAGGCCATCAGACTTGCTCTCCGGTTGCCGCCGCTCCCTGGGGGCGCGGCCGGGTGTTGCGGAATTCGATGTGCTTCCTGGCCGTACCGACCTCGACAATGCGCTTCACGAAAATACCGGGCGTATGGATGTGATCCGGATCGATCTGGCCAGCCGGCACCAGATGCTCGACCTCGGCGACGGTCACCTTCGCGGCGGTCGCCATCATCGGGTTAAAATTGCGCGCGGTCTTGCGGTAGACCAGGTTCCCGGCCGTGTCGCCCATCCAGGCGTGAACGATGGCGAGGTCGCCAAACAGCCCGCGCTCCATCAGGTATTTTTCGCCGTCGAACTCCCGCACCTCCTTGCCCTCGGCGATCAGCGTGCCGACGCCGGTCCTGGTGAAGAAGGCCGGGATGCCGGCGCCGCCGGCGCGGATGCGCTCGGCCAGCGTGCCTTGCGGAGTGAACTCGAGTTCCAGTTCGCCCGCGAGATACTGCTGCGCGAACAGCTTGTTCTCGCCGACATAGGAGGAGATCATCTTCTTGATCTGACGCGTCTGCAGCAGCCGGCCCAGTCCGAGGCCGTCCACGCCCGCATTGTTGGACACCACGGTCAGGTTCTTTACACCCGCCTCGCGGATCGCCTCGGTCAGGGTTTCAGCGATTCCGCACAGGCCAAAGCCGCCCGACATGATCATCATGCCGTCCTTGAGCAGGCCATCAAGGGCGGATCTGGCGTCGGGATACACCTTGTTCATGAGGCTGGACCTGATGGAAAGCCCGCAAGACGGGCGTGACTGTTGCAATGGATTCTATGCCAGCCTTCCAAGAATTGAGACCTTAGACGCTGGCCGGTCTTTTGCTGCTGACGTTCAAGAAGCTTGGGCATAAGGCTGTTTACCGTCCGTCCTCGAGGATCATTTCGGCCGCTTTCTCGGCAATCATGATGGTGGGTGAATTTGTGTTGCCCGAAACGAGTGTCGGCATGATCGAGGCGTCGGCAACGCGCAGACCGCCGAGACCCCGGAGACGAAGGTGGGTATCGACGACAGCCATGGCATCGTCGCCCATGCGGCAGGTGCCCACTGGATGGAAGATCGTTGTACCGATATCGCCCGCTGCACGAGCGAGGTCGGCGTCTGAAGTGATCTGGGCGCCGGGCCTGTACTCCTCGGGCTGATAGGGAGCGAAGGCCTTGCTGCCGGTCACGATCTTCCGCACCAGCTTGATGGCATCGACGGCCACGTGACGATCGACTGGATCGGACAGATAGTTGGGCTGGATCGCCGGGGCTTGGAATGGATCCTTGCTCTTGAGGCGAACATGCCCGCGGCTCCTGGGACGGAGATCGCAGGCTGTAGCCGTAAAGGCGGGAAACCGGTGCAGCGGTTCGCCGAACTTGTCCAAGCTCAGCGGCTGAACATGAAACTGGATGTTGGGTGTGGCGTACTCAGGTGACGAGCGCGTAAAGCCGCCCATCTGCGAAGGCGACATGGTCATCGGACCGCGGCGGAACAGCGCGTATTCCAGACCCATACCGACCTTTCCCAGCAGGCTGTTTGCCCGCTCGTTGAGTGTGGGCAGGCCCTTGACCTGGAAGATCATCCGGAGTTGCAAGTGATCCTGCAGGTTCTCACCGACGCCTGGAAGGGCATGAACGACGGAGATCTGATGCTGGGCCAGAAGATCGGGGGCACCGATGCCCGAGAGCTGGAGCAAGTGCGGGCTGTTCACCGCCCCGGCCGAGAGAATCACTTCGCGATTGACTCTGACTGTCTTGGTCTGTCCATCGTGGCGCAACTCAAGCCCAGCGACCCGGCCGCTCTCGACCAGCAAGCGCGTCGCCTGGGCCTTGGTCCACAACGTCAGGTTGGACCGCTTTAGGGCCGGCTTAAGGAAAGCGCTCGCCGTCGACCAACGCATACCTCTCTTCTGATTGACCTTGAAATAGCCTGTCCCTTCATTGTCGCCGCGGTTGAAGTCGGGCGTGTGCGGGATGCCCATTTCCGCGGCGGCGTCCTTGAAGAGATCGAGCACCTTCCAATTGACGCGCATATCCTCCACATGCCATTCACCGCCTTGGCCATGCATCGGATCCGCTGGTCCGTCATAGTTCTGGCTTTTGAGAAAGTACGGCAGAACATCGTCCCAGCCCCAGCCGGAATTGCCGAGCTGCCGCCAATGGTCATAGTCGGCGGACTGACCGCGCATATAGATCATGCCGTTGATCGACGAGCACCCGCCAACCACCTTGCCACGCGGGTATGCGAGCGCACTTCCGTTCAGTCCTGCTTGCGGCTCGGTGGTGTAACACCAGTCGGCACGCGGGTTGCCCAACGCGAAGAGATAGCCGACCGGAATCTTGAACCAGATCCAGTCGTCCGTTCCGCCGGCTTCCAGGATCAGAACCGAATGCCGCCCGCTCTCCGACAGCCGGTTCGCCAGCGTGCAACCGGCCGTCCCCGCGCCGACGACGATGAAATCGAAATGAAGTTGACTGCCTTCTGAGAGTTCGCTTGAAAGTTGGTTCACCTGCTGATCCTTCACGACGAGACGTTGCCAAGAGCAATACGGGTATTCACCCCTGCAACGTTCTGTAACCACCCCCGCAACTCATCAATATGGGCCGTTCGCACTCGACGGAATAAGCGCGGATGATGCCAACGGCTATTACGGTCTTATGATATTCGAACGTGCGGTCCAGCGCGCAATCGAGCGCCAAGACCGCACGGCCAAAAACCGGCGCACCCGTCGCCAAGCGGCGCCATGCGCCGTCTTCAAATCGCGCAGCCCCATCGACCCCCCGGCGCCCTCCAAAAATCTCGGCGGCCTCGGAAGCGTCTTCCGGCAGAAAACTGATGGCAAAGGAGCCCGCTCGGACGATCGTAGCCAGGGCACTCGTCGATTTGCCGATGGCGACCGACATCGCGGGTGGATCGGCAGAAACATGCGAGACGGAAAGAGCCAAAAATCCCGCGGGGCCTTTGTCGTCCGCAGCGGCAACGATCGGCACACTTACCGGGCGGTTGGACAGCAGCTTCCAAAAATTGCCCGGATTGGACAGAAACGAATCGGCCGCGGTATTTTCATCTTTTGTTTTTGTCATTTTGAAAACTGCGTCTAGAAACGTTCTTTGCGTTTATTGAATTCCAGACGATCACGCGCGCGAAGCACATCCTCTGAAATACACTACATATTTACTGCCACTGGCGGCAGCTACAACTGACGTCAGTGGCGGCATGACGAGCTCAACGATCCGTCATCAGGCCTTCAAGGCGCCGGACTTCTTTGCCGTCCAGGTGGCGACGTAGTCCATCAGACCAGGGGAAAGACAGTCGTGAGGCTCTAACTTCAGTTCGCGAAGGCGGCTGCGAATGCCGTCCATACGGCTCGGATCGACACCGGCTTCGATAATCGACGAGACAAACGCGGCGAAGCCGGGCGGCGACCACCCATCCTCTTGGAAGCGCTCGGGATGAATGAAGCTCAGACCCTTGAACGGATGATCGCGGTCCACCGGCCCATGCATATGCACGCCGCACTCCTTGCACGCATGGCGTAGGATCAGCGCACTCGGATCGACCACCTTCAGCTTGTCGCCGTTCTCGACCACTGTCACGTCGCTCGTGCTGGCCACGGCCACGAGCGAAAAGGCGGTGCCGTTGGGCTTCCAGCACTTGGTGCAGCCGCAGGCGTGGTTGTGGGCGATCTGGCCTTTGATCTTCACCTTCACCGGCTTGTTGGTGCAAGCACAGACAAGCGTGCCGCCGGAAAAGCCAGCGCTTTCCTTCGGCAGACCGTTGTCAATCTTGGGATGCAGTCTCTCCACCATGCTTCTTCCTCCTCCTTTTGAACCTTCATCTCGAGCCCACCAACCCGCAGGGCCGGTGGGCCTTGCGCTTAGTAGACGACGACGCTCCTGATCGACTTGCCCTCGCGCATCAGGTCGAAGCCCTTGTTGATCTCTTCGAGCTTCAGCGTGTGGGTGATCATCGGGTCGATCTGGATTTTGCCTTCCATGTACCAATCCACGATCTTCGGCACGTCGGTACGCCCACGTGCACCGCCGAACGCGGTCCCCATCCATGTGCGCCCGGTGACAAGCTGGAAGGGACGCGTGGAAATTTCCTGGCCGGCGCCGGCGACGCCGATGATGATCGCCTTGCCCCAGCCGCGGTGGGAGGCTTCAAGGGCCTGGCGCATCACCTTCACGTTCCCGGTGCAGTCGAACGTGTAGTCTGCTCCGCCGATCTGATCCGCGCCGCGCTTGGTCATGTTGACCAGGTGCGGGACCACGTCACCCTGCATCTCCTTCGGGTTGACGAAATGCGTCATGCCGAAGCGTTCGCCCCAAGGCTTTTTGTCATTGTTGATGTCGACGCCGATGATCATGTCGGCGCCGGCCAATTTCAGCCCTTGGATGACGTTTAGCCCGATACCGCCGAGACCGAACACCACTGCCGTCGCGCCGGCTTCGACCTTCGCTGTGTTGATAACGGCGCCGATACCGGTGGTGACGCCGCAGCCGATGTAGCAGATCTTGTCGAAGGGCGCGTCCAAATTGACCTTCGCCAGCGCGATCTCCGGCAGCACTGTATGGTTCGAGAAAGTCGAGCACCCCATGTAGTGAAAGATCTTGTCCTTGCCGATCGAAAAGCGACTCGACCCATCCGGCATCACGCCTTGCCCCTGCGTGGCGCGGATCGCCGTGCAGAGATTGGTCTTGCGCGAGAGGCAGGATGGGCACTGGCGGCATTCCGGCGTGTAGAGCGGAATGACATGGTCGCCCTTTTTGAGAGAAGTAACGCCCTTGCCGACATCAACGACAATGCCGGCTCCTTCATGACCGAGAATGGCCGGGAACAGCCCTTCCGGGTCGGCGCCAGACAGCGTGAACTCGTCCGTATGGCAGATGCCCGTCGCCTTGATCTCGACCAGCACCTCGCCTTCCTTCGGCCCCTCCAGATTGACCTCCATGATCTCAAGAGGCTTCCCAGCGGCAAAGGCAATGGCGGCGCGTGTCTTCATTTTCCATCCTCGCTATTGTTGGGCGTCAGCCCCTTCTGCGCAACGTCAATACGAAAATGCCCGCAACGGAACATCAAGCTGCCGCATCTCAATTGCATTTCGCCGGCCCACGTACTCGATGAGATCCTTGATGGCGATAATCGGCAGCGAATACTGCTCGGCGAGTACTAGCAAGTCATCGAGCCTGGCCATGGTGCCGTCGTCCTTTGCAATCTCGCAGATGACGCCGCCGGGGGTCAGATTTGCCAGTCTAGTCAGATCGATCGCAGCCTCCGTGTGGCCGGGCCGTCCGAGCACACCCAGCGGATGCGCGCGCAACGGAAACAAGTGACCGGGGCGGGTGAAGTCGGAAGGGCGCGATGCGGGATTCACCAGTGCACGGGCCGTTACGGCCCGATCACCGGCGGAAATGCCGGTGGACGTTCCAAATTTGTAATCAACCGTGACAGTGAACGCGGTCGAGTGAAGATCGGTATTGTTTTCGACCATGAGCGGAATGCCCAATTCATCGAGCCGCTCGCCCGCGAGAGATACACAAATAAGGCCCTGCCCCCTTCGCATCATAAAGGCGATGTGTTCAGGCTTTACCAAATCGGCAGCCACAATCAGATCGCCCTCATTCTCTCGACTTTCATCGTCGACGACGACGATCATTCGGCCTTCGCCGATGGCCCTGATCGCATCCGCTATCTTTGCGAACGACATTCCTTTTTTCGGCCGGATCGGCGTACTCATTTCGAATTTCCCTGGAGATAGAGTTCGTGCAAATCGTCCCTTTTCAGGAGCTCACTCGACGGCCCGGAAATGACAACTCTCCCAACTCCAATCAGGTACGCGCGGTGAGAATGCTTCAGAGCGAAGTGAATCGACTGTTCCGCCACCAGAAACGAGACACCCTTTTTTTGATTCAGGGTGGTTATAATTTCGAAAATTTCGGCGGTCAGGATCGGCGCCAACCCCATGGAAGGCTCGTCGAGGAGCACAAGGTCGGGCTTGGTCAGAAGCGCTCGACCGATGGCAAGCATTTGCTGCTCGCCGCCAGATGTCAGGCCCGCCTGCGTTTTCCGCTTCTGCTTCAGGCGAGGAAACCATCCGTAGACTTCTTCGATCCGAGCGCCGATCTCCGCTCGGCTGGGTTTGTTCACGAAGGCGCCGGCGCGCAGATTTTCCTCCACGGTCAGGTGGGCGAAAACACGGCGCCCTTCGAGAACATGGACGATACCCCTTCTCGCCAAGTGATGAGGTTGCACGCCCACGATAGACTCGCTGTCGAGGAGAATGTCGCCGCGTTGGACTCGGGCGCGTTCGGTAAGCAACATCCCCGAAACCGCCTTCATCGTTGTACTCTTTCCGGCGCCATTGGCGCCGAGCAAAGCAACGATCTCACCTTTGGCCACGTCCAGGGAGATGTCGTGGACACCCAATATGGCTTCATCGTAAATGACCTCGATGTTACGAATTTCGAGAATATTCGGAACAGACGAGCTTGTAATGTCGGTACGCGTCCTCATCCAGCACTCACGAGGTTCGATCCCTGAAAGGATGTGAGAGGGTGCCTGGCACCCTCTCACACGAGGCAACTACTTCGCAGCCTTCATGGTTCGCACGGTAATCCCGTGTTCTTTTGCATAAGCCATCGAAGTCGTTTCCGTCACTTGGTTCACGACAGCGGTATCGCCTTTAATAAAGCCGGTAACCTGATGGAATTTGCTACCATTCCAACATTGGATTCGCGCACCACCGCCTCCCTCGTGATCCTCCGGCGACGTATGCATTGGTTGCAGAAGCCCGAGCATGCCGAGCTGCTTCAGACGCGCATTGTCGATATTGATATGCTCCAGGCCCCACTGCATCTGTACGCCGTTGAGCACATGGTTACCGTATTTGGACATCGCCGCACGCATTGCCTCGGTAGTGGTAATTGCGTAGATAATGCCGATATTGTAATAGACCCATCCAAAGTGATCCTTGTTGTGAAGGTTGGATTCTCCCTTATCGAGGATGTACTTCTTCAAGAGGGCGTGGATTCCGAAATTGGTGCCGCCCGGGAACGGAGCAATTGCACAATATCCGTCCGCAGCACTCCCCGCCGGTATCATGTCGGTGTGAGACCCGGCCCAGATGTCGCCCAGCATCTTATTGATCGCGATGCCGTAACGCTTGGCGGTCTTGATGGCAACCGGCGTCATGACTCCCCACGTACGCAGCACAACGAAATCCGGTTTGATCTGGCGAACCTTACTCCAGATCGCAGACTGCTCTTCGCCAGGAGGCGCCACGGGGATTTGGATGTTCTGAAATTTGTATTTCTTGGCAAGCGCGGCCATCACCGGCTGCGACGCGCGGCCATATCCGGAATCGTGATAGACGGTCACTATTTTCTTGCCGGCTAGCTTGTCGTAGCCGCCGAACTGCTCGGCGATGTACTCGACCGCCACAGCTCCTTGCGAGAAATAGCCCGTTAAAAGCGGGAATTCGTAGGGGAAAACCAGCCCGTTTCGCGCCTCGGGACGGCCGCCGCCGGTATCGATGAGTGGGATATTGTCTTTGACGGCCCGGTCTTCCAT
>JBOHZI010000094.1:0-8188 GCA_050738295.1 Gammaproteobacteria bacterium | reverse complement strand
CGTGCGCCATGGTGCCCATGGGCCGCAAGCCGAGACGACGGGCCAGATCGACATTGCTGGTGCCGGCGAGCTGATCCGGTACCAGTCGCTGCAAGCCGCGCAGTAATTCTTCGTGCCAGCGCTGTGAATAGCGGCGGCGGGTACCGAATTCAATCAGGGAGAAATCCGAACCGGCTGTGTCGAGCAGCATTTCGGCCTTGAAGCCGAGGCGCATGAGGGCAACAGAGAAATCGATATCGGGGGCTTTGGCGCGGAACCAGGTTTCGCTGACGATCGCAAGTATGGGCACTTCATAGAGAATGGTCGCGGCCCAGGGACCACGTATCGTGATCTCGAGTTGCTTGTTTCCCGGACGCACGCTGACCTGGCGCGGATCGAAACGAAAGCGTGCCAGGTGGGCAATGAAGTCCTCGCTCAGCGCGGGCAGGGTGGCGAGCCAACTGCTTTCGATCTCGCTCAAACGCAGTGCGGCCAGTTGTTCGATTTCGGCGTTGATGGCGTGGGCATAGGGCCGCAGATCGACGTCATTGGTACGGCAGTGAAATCGATATTCCGCCTGTGCCGAGGGGAATTGGTGCAGCACAGCCTGCATCATCGTGAGTTTGTACAAATCCGTATCGAGCAGGGATTGAATAATCATCGGAGACCTCTTTCAGCGGATGACTTCGACGTTTTCGGCGTCGGGATTCAGGCGATAGAGCATGGCGGGGCGATGCGCGCCTTGCCGGCGTTGCTCACCGGTGGCTTTGAGCACGTTCAATCCGAGCACGAAGCGGCGGAAATTGCGTTTGTCGAGCGCTTCGCCCTTGATCGCCTCATAGACCGATTGAACTTCGGCCAGCGTGAAGGTTGGAGGCAACAACTGAAACGCAACAGTGGAATAACTTGCCTTGGCCACCAGGCGGCTCCGCGCGGTGGTCAGGATGTCCTCGTGGTTGAAGGCCAGGCGCGGTAGACGCGCCAGCGCCTGCCAGGAGATGCGGTTGCCTGTGGGCAGTTTTACAGAGGCAAATGGCACGAGAGCGAAATAGGCCACGTTGAACACCTGGCCCCAGCGCCCGGGATAATGCGAGGCGAAGGTATAAAGCTGCTCCAGATACACATTGCGGATGCGAGTCTGTTCGGCCAGCGCGCGCGTTGCGCAGTCATCGAGCGCTTCTTCGGCCTGGATGTAGTCGCCCGGCAGCGCCCACCAGCCGGCAAAGGGTTCGCGATCGCGCTGTACGGTCAATACGACCAGTTCATGACCACGCACCGAGAACAACGCCGTATCGGCGGTGACGGCGGGCTGGACATATTCAGCAGTGGAAACGGCAGCCATGGCCTACCTAAGTGTCACAACTACACTAAATGATAGTGTGAGTAACACACAAAGTCAAATCCCGGGACTGGGGACTCGTGGCGAGGCTGCTTCTTCTCTCTCCCCTTTACTTGCCCCTCTTGTGCCGTCGGGCGCGCCGAGAAGCGCAAGCCCAAAGGCCTTGCGGCCGCGAACGCTCGGCACGTTGCTTTTGGTAACTTTTGATGAAACAAAAGTTACCCCGCCGGGAGGACAGACGTCAGCGTCTGCGGGGTGGCCTGCCGCCTTGGTGCCGTCCGCCCGAGCGGTTGCCACTGCCGCGGCGCGGGTCGCTTTTGCGGCGTGGTGCGGGTGGCGGTTGCGTGACCTCCGCAAGCAGTTTGCCGTGATCGAATTCGCGCGGAATTTCGTGTCCAATGAAGCGTTCGATGTCAGGTAGTGAAAAGGCGTAGTTTTCGCACACGAAGGCAATGGCTTCGCCGCTCGCGCCGGCGCGCCCGGTGCGCCCGATGCGGTGCACGTAATCCTCGGAATCCTGCGGCAAATCGTAGTTGAAGACGTGGCTTACGGCGGGCACATGGAGTCCACGCGAGGCCACATCGGTGGTGACCAGAATGTTTACCTCTCCGCTCTCGAAGGCGGCGAGCGTCGACAGGCGCTTGTTCTGCGCCACATCGCCGGAGAGCACGCGCGCAGAGAATCCGTTGGCGCGCAGCAGTCGACCCAGATATTCGGCGGTGCGTTTGGTGTTGACGAAGGCCATGACCCGCTCGGGTTCAAGTTTGCGCATGAGGCCGATGAGCAGGGCCGGCTTTTCTTCCATCGCCGGAAAGTAAAGTTGTTCGGTAACCGAAGCAGCCGTGACCTGATCGGGGTCGATGCGCACCAGTTCGGGGGCACGCATGTGTTCGTGCGCCAGTTCCATTACCCGGTAGGACAGGGTCGCCGAGTAGAGCATGGTGAGACGCTCTTCCGGTGCGGGCAGGCGGCGCAACAGGAAGCGGATGTCGCGGATGAAGCCGAGGTCGAACATGCGATCGGCCTCGTCGAGTACGGCGACCTCGGTCATGCGCAGGTCATACAGATGCTGGCGAAAGAAATCGATCAGGCGCCCGGGCGTGCCGATCAGCAGATCGACGCCTTCGGCCAGGTGCTGCTTTTGCGCATCGTAGCCGGCGCCGCCGTACACCACGGTGGTCCGCAGTCCGGTGTGACTGCCTAGGTTGACGGCATCGCGGTGAATCTGGATCGCCAACTCCCGGGTCGGCGCCACGACCAGGGCACGCGGCTGATTGGTACGCCGCTCGGGCGAAGGCGCGTGGGTCAGCAGCCGATTGAACAGCGCGAGCAGGAATGCGGCCGTCTTGCCGGTGCCGGTCTGGGCCTGTCCGGCCACGTCCTGACCGGCGAGGGCGGGCGGTAGTGTGCGTTGCTGGATCGGGGTCAGACGCTCGAAACCGGCGTCTTTTACGCCCTGAAGCAGGGTTTCGTGCAGGTCCAAATCCTCGAAATATTGAGGGTTTTTATGGGGATTTTTGCTCTGGATCAAAAGATGGCCTCCGCTGGGGCTTGAATTGTTCGGCGATTCGGGACAGAATACGCCATAAGGAACGCCGAACCCCAAAGGCAGTTCCCGAATGAATCAGTCCGAGCCGTTCCGGCCGCATCAAATCTCAGCCTTTGTGCCGTACCCGACCCGGACCTCATATCCCTACACAATCAAGTCATGTGTTTTGCCGTGCCGTGAGGCCGGATAATCAATTTTAGATGGAGGTTCAAACGTGAGTGAGAATATCTCGCATACGAGCGATGCCGCTTTCGAGGCGGAAGTTTTAAAGTCCGATACACCGGTACTGGTGGATTACTGGGCCGAATGGTGCGGACCGTGCAAGATGATTGCGCCGGTACTCGACGAGGTGGCCGGTGAATTCAAGGATCGCGTCAAGGTCGCCAAGATCAATATCGACGAGAACGCGCAAACGCCGCGCAAGTACAACGTACGCGGTATTCCCACCCTGATGCTGTTCAAGGGCGGCGACGTCATCGCGCAGAAGACGGGCGCGCTGTCCAAGTCCCAACTTTCGGCATTTTTGGAGGCTAACCTTTGAGCGGACACGCCTATCGCCGCCGCAATAATTCCCGCGGCGGAAACCGTAACGGTAACAACAACGGTAACACCCGTCAGCGCGGCCCCAATCCCGCCGAGGGCCTGCCGGAAATCGACGAAGAAGAGCTCGAGTACGAGGCCGAAATCGAGACCAACGGTCCCGTGCTGAACATGGCCGAACTCAAGCGCCAGAGCCCGGCCGAGTTGTCCGAGGTGGCCGAAGCGGTCGGTTTCGAGGGCGCGGCGCGCATGCGCAAGCAGGAGATGATCTTCGCGATCCTCAAGGCGCACGCCAAAAAGGGCGAGCAGATCTGCGGCGAGGGCGTGCTGGAAGTGCTCTCCGACGGCTACGGTTTCCTGCGCTCCGGTGATAGTTCCTACCAGGCCGGACCCGATGATATCTACGTGAGCCCGAGCCAGATTCGCCGTTTCAACTTGCGTGGCGGCGATGCGGTGGTCGGACGCATCCGCCCGCCCAAGGACAACGAGCGCTACTTTGCGCTGCTCAAGGTCGACAGCATCAACGACGACAAACCCGAATCGGCCAAGACCAAGATCCTGTTCGAGAACATGACCCCGCTGTTCCCCAAGGAACGCTTCACGCTGGAGCTTGGCAACGGTTCTACTGAAGACATTACCGCGCGCATCATCGACCTGATGGCGCCGCTCGGCAAGGGGCAACGCGGACTCATCGTTTCGCCGCCGAAGGCCGGCAAGACGATGATGCTGCAAAACATCGCCCATTCGATTGCGCACAATCATCCCGAATGTGCGCTGATTGTGCTTTTGATCGACGAGCGTCCGGAAGAGGTGACAGAAATGGCGCGTTCCGTGAAGGGCGAAGTGCTCTCTTCCACCTTCGACGAACCGGCCACGCGCCACGTGCAGGTCGCCGAGATGGTGATCGAGAAGGCCAAGCGCCTGGTCGAGCACAAGCGCGATGTGGTGATTCTGCTCGACTCCATCACCCGTCTGGCGCGCGCCTACAACACGGTGGCGCCGTCTTCCGGCAAGGTACTCACGGGGGGCGTGGATGCCAACGCCCTGCAGCGTCCGAAACGCTTTTTTGGTGCCGCGCGCAATATCGAGGAAGGCGGTTCGCTCACCATCCTCGCCACCGCACTGGTGGAAACCGGCTCGCGCATGGACGACGTGATCTACGAGGAGTTCAAGGGCACCGGCAACTCGGAAATTCATCTGGATCGACGCATCGCCGAGAAGCGCGTGTTCCCCGCGATCAACATCAACCGCTCCGGCACCCGCCGCGAGGAGCTGCTGGTCAGCGAGGAAGAACTGCAGAAGATGTGGGTACTGCGTAAACTGCTGCACCCGATGGACGAACTGGCCGCGAGCGAATTCCTTATCGACAAGCTCAAGGACACCAAGACCAACGCCGAGTTCTTCAACTCGATGAAACGCTAAAGCGGAGAGGCGTGAGACGGCTGTAGGAGCAAGCTTGCTCGCGATGAAAGTTCCGCCTGCGACCTCAGGTCTCGTCCAGGCTTTTCTTGACCAGTACCGAATCGTGGCGGCGGTAACCGCGACGTCCGTAAAAACCCATGGCGCCGGCACGGCTGTCGAGGAAGACCTGGCGCATGCCGCGGGCGCGTGCCACCTGCTCGGCATATTCGATCAGACGCTTGCCGGTGCCTTGTCCGCGGGCATTGGATGACACCACCAGATCGTCCACGTGTAAATGTTTGTCGCGGGCGAAGGTATGTACTTCCCGCAGGCCGAGTACACCTACCAGGTTGTCGTCCTCGAAAGCGCCGAGGAGTTCGTAACCGTGCGCTTCGCGTTGCCGGGTGAGCGCCTGATCGAAATCTTCGCGCGAAAGATGCGTGCGCAGTTCGACAAGTACTTGCCAGGCGGCTTCCAGCTCACTGTCCTTCACCGGGCGGATATCGAGTTTCATGCGGTTCTCTCCAGGGCCCGGTGGCCGATATCGCGTCGAAACTGCATTCCGGAAAAACACAGTTTGGCTACACCATCATAGGCAACTTTTTGAGCGTCCACGATACTCTTGCCGAGCGCGGTAACGCACAGAATACGACCGCCAGTGGTCACGATATCGCCGTCCTGTTCTGCAGTGCCGGCATGAAAGAATTTTACCCCTTCGGGAAGCGCGGTATCGAGCCCACGAATCGGTGTGCCCTTGTCGTAGTGGCCTGGATATCCGCCGGCAGTGAGCACGACGCCGAGCGCCGGTTGCGGATTCCAGACGATAGGATTGCGGTCCGGTTCGCCGGCCAGCGTGGCCTGCAGCATTTCCACGAGGTCGGAATCTAGGCGCATCAGAATGGGCTGGGTTTCGGGGTCGCCCAGCCGGCAGTTGAATTCGAGCAGGCGCGGCGTCCCGTCCGGCCCGATCATGAGTCCGGCGTAGAGAAAACCGGTGTAGGGGGTACCGTCGGCAATCAGACCCGCCAGGGTGGGGCGGATAATCTCGCGCTCGATACGTTTGGTCAGCGCTGCCGTGATGACCGGTGCGGGCGAGTAGGCACCCATGCCGCCGGTATTGGGGCCGGTATCGCCGTCGCCCGCCCGTTTGTGATCCTGTGAAGTGGCCAGTGGTGCGTAGCGTTCGCCCGCGGCAAGCACGATGAAGCTGGCTTCCTCGCCGGCGAGGAATTCCTCGATTACGATTTCGCTGCCCGCTACGCCGAAGGCGCCTTCGGTCAGCATGTGCTCTATCGCCCGGTCCGCTGCTTCCAGGGTTTCCGCTATTACCACGCCCTTGCCGGCGGCGAGTCCGTCGGCCTTGATGACCAGCGGCAGGCCGTGTTCGCGCACAAAGACCTTGGCTGCGTCCACTTCGGTGAAAGCGGCGTAGGCAGCCGTGGGGATGACGTGGCGTTCGCAAAAGGCCTTGGTGTAGGCTTTCGAGCCTTCCAGCCGGGCGGCCGCACGGTTCGGCCCGAAGCATGCCAACCCGGCGGTCTGGAAAGTGTCCACGATGCCGGCCACCAGCGGCGCTTCCGGTCCCACGATGGTGAGCGCGACGGCTTCGCGCCGTGCGAACGCGAGCAGGGCTGCAATGTCATCGGCCGCAATGGCCACATTCTCGCACCGGGGCTCGCCTGCGGTGCCGGCATTACCGGGCGCCACATACACTTGTTCGATGCCGCGCGACTGCGCCGCCTTCCAGGCCAGCGCATGTTCGCGCCCGCCGCCGCCGATAACCAGAATCTTCATGTCGTTCCGAAATCGTGATCGCAGGCGTTATTGTAGGGGCTTCGTTGCTGAATAGGTTGCCATGAAATCTCTTGCTTATGCCCTGATCTACGTCGTGCTTGCCCTGTGTGTGCTTGTGGGGACGGCTAATCCCTTCTATCTGCATTATTCGTACTGGGCGGGGCTTGTAGTCGCAGCGCTGGTCGGTTTTGCGGTAGGCGGCATTGCGCCTCGTGTACTGAGTGGCTGGCAGGCGTGGTTGGTGTTGGTTGTGCCGACCTGGGCGGGATTGGTGTTTGTGCTCGATGGCACACAATTCTGGCGCCTCGGGGCGCTGATGTATCTATGGCCGGCCGCCACCAGTGTGGGGGTTGCGGCCGGGCTCGTGGTGTGGCGGCTGCCGCAGCGGCTGTGGGCCTGGCGCATCGTGCCGACGGCGATTGGCGCGGGTGCGGTGCTCGGGCTGTACTTCTGGGGTGCCACGCTGATCGGGACCACCCCCAACGCGACGCCGGACATGAACCAAACGTTCAACGCGCCGACCTATACGCTGAAGCGGCTCGATGGTGGCACGGTGCCTGCGTCCGCGCTGCGTGGCAAGACGGTGGTGCTTGCCTTCTGGGCCACCTGGTGCGAGCCGTGCCGCGAGGAGTTGCCGCAGTTGGCGAATCTCTACAACAAACATTGGCGCAGCAATCCGCGTATTAAGTTTTACGCGGTGGACGTCGGCCTCGGCGGTGACACCCCGGCGAAGGCAAAAGCGTTTCTCGAAAAGCTCGGCATAAACTTGCCCGCCGCCTTCGACAAGGGTGGCGATTTGTCGCGCAAACTGCGCACCGGCGGCGTGCTACCGGTACGCGTCGTGATTGCGCCCGACGGCGTGGTGCGTTTCCGCAAGGCGGGTTATGCCACGTCCGATGCCGGATTTTCCACTCTGCAAAAAGCCGTTGCCGCCGCCACCCGCTCGCATCAGTAAAACATGATATGCAGGCATAGGGCCACGATCAATGCGCTGGGATAGACACCCGGGGGATGGCGTATTCACGTCTGGTTGCAATGCGATGCTACCATCGAATAACGGCAGCTATAGCCGTGCTGATCGGATCGTGCTAGACGCGATTCGTTTCATTGCCTGACTGCATTGCGGAATATTGGCCGTTGTGGATCGCTACGCTTGTCGGTTTTGCGCATACCGCCCAACGCCGGCAACCGATTTTGCTTACAGCATCGAAAATTGCCTATGTACTGCGGTCTGTTTCTGTTTTGAGGGCATGATACTATACCGGGGTATATTTTAAACCGTATTGATTTTACTGATGACGCACACCATTCGGGGAAAAACCAAACTTCTTAATCGGGTTCGCCGGCTGCGTGGTCAGGTCGAAGCGATCGAGCGCGCACTTGAGGCCGAGGCTGGTTGCGAACGGGTGCTGCAATTGATCGCCGCGAGCCGCGGCGCGATGAATGGCCTGATGGCGGAAGTGGTGGAAGACCATATACGAACGCACCTGATGGATTCGGCGCGTGCCGAGGGCGCGGCCGAGTTGATCGATGTCGTCCACTCTTATTTCAAATAGGAACCCGATCATGAACACGCAGTCCTCTAG